>JAGWAW010000161.1 GCA_021296165.1 Nitrosopumilaceae archaeon
TTCGTATCACCGCCATGCAGTCGGCGACACCCCATTGATCACCAGGCATTGCCGATACGCGGGGGTTTGGCGATGTGCGAAGATCGTGCTTTTCAAACAGGCGAGGGGTTGAGTGTGTACGGAGCCAGATTTAGAATTATATATATAGCCAAGATATGGCTGTCGTCCCAATGAATAAACGCATCAGCATGATTCTCACGGTGGCCACAGTGGCCGTCGTGGGAGCGGCACTTCTAGGCAGCAACTACTCTCAGACGCAGTTGGCGGCAGCCGGCGATGACACCAGCGTGTTGGACAAGATCCACGCGATGGGTGGCCTCCAGCTGGTGATGCCCGAGGCGTTTGCAGAGAGTCCCTGTGAGATGCTGGAGTCTTCCGGACGCACCGTGGTCGAGTTAGACCTGATCGGCGAATCCGTCGAACTGCCGACAATAGGCGGCACGTTCCACGCCATGACGTTCAGTGGTCAAGTACCCGGACCGACGCTCAGGGTCACACAGGGTGACGTGGTAAAGATGACTCTTACCATACCTGACACCGAATTGACGGCGCACGGAAACGACATGCACTCCTCCCAGATGTCCTCGGCTAACTTTGGGGCTGTACAACCTGGCGAATCGGCCGCCTACTGCTACATTGCAGAGGCAGCTGGCGTCTACAAGTACCACTGCTCCGGCGTGGACTTGGCAGCGATGGATCAGCACGTCCTCTCGGGCATGTATGGCATCGCCATCGTCGACCCGCTGAACGGCTACAAGAAGCTCATGGTGGAGAAGACCAAGATCGAGAACGGTGTAGTCAGCTTGGACCGCACCATATACGATGCCGACGCGCTGGAATTCCAGCTCCAATACAACCAGATGTATCTGACCGAAGTAGGCACCTACGACATGGTGGCCATGATGGGTCACCAGAACACCGCCACAGTGGTCAACGGCATGCAGTTCGGCTACGTGCCCAACGGCGTGCACAACGCAATAATCAAGGGCAACGAGAACAGCAACATATTCGTGGCTCAGCCATGGAATGGACTTGATCTCAAGCAGTACCAGGCCCAGCTTCTCTACGTGGAGACCGACCAACACGTCAGAATCTTCGTGGAGAACCAAGGCAACGAGCCCGTATTCTTCCACATAGTGGGAGAGATACTGGACAGAGTAGTACAAGGCAACAGGGTGCAGTCGGCGGCCACCGAGACGTGGCTGCTGGGCGGCTCGCAGAACATGATCGTTGATCTGGTCTTTGACGAACCAGGCACCTATGCGGCAGTAAACCACGACTATGCGGCAATATACTCCGGCGCTGCCACCGTCTTTGTGGCAGGAGACCCCTTCGGTCTAAACGACAGGCTCATAGCTGCCGGCATACTAGAGGCTCCAGTACCATCCTACGCGTATGTTCTGGGCAACCCCAGCGACGCAGTACCCCCGATGGGAATGAATAGCATTCCTCACCCGGCAATCAACGTGCACGGACTCTACACCGACGAAGTGGCTCAGATGAAGATAGACAACGGCGCAATTCCCCTCTGGGAAGTCGTACCGACACTACCACCATTCTAGGTATTCTTATTTTTCTATATGATTATATGGAGCGCTCTGCGCACATCTTTTGTGTCCAAGAGAGTGCTGATCTGCGACGAGGTCGATCCGATACTGCCAAAGGTGTTGCGGGACAACGGCATGGCCGTAGATTACGAACCAGAGACAACCCCCAACCAGCTGCTGGAGAGGGCGGACAGGTATGAGATAATTGTGGTGAGGAGTCGTACCGTCGTGACTGCCCAGACCATAGAGAGGGCCAAACGGTGTCAGATCATAGCCCGAGTCGGCGTAGGCCTAGACAACATAGACCAGAAGGCGGCCGCCGCCCACAACATCAGGGTGATAAACGCCGTCGAGGGAGCCATGAACGCGGTTGCCGAGTTGGTCGTGGCGCATATGCTGGCGCTGGCCCGGAGCATACCCCGCGGCGACAGGGGCATGCGGGAGGGCCGCTGGCTCAAGAAGGAACTCAAGGGTACTGAGCTTCGGGGAAAGTACCTAGGGATAGTAGGCGTGGGAAACATAGGAAAGAGGCTGGGCCGCCTGGCGCGGGCCTTTAACATGAACGTCATAGGGTACGACGTAGTACCCATAGATCCAGAGTTCTGCAGAGAGGTAGGCCTCATGAAGGCAGATCTGGACACACTCCTGCAGAGCTCCGACTACGTGTCGCTACACGTGCCGCTACTGGAGAGCACCAGACACATGATAAACGACGAGAGCATCTCAAAGATGAAGAAGACCGCCTGCATAATCAACACATCCAGGGGAGGGATCGTGGACGAGGCCGCCCTGTACGCTGCCATCCGGGACGGGCGGCTGGGCGGCGCAGCCCTAGACGTGTTCGAGAAGGAGCCGGCCACCGGCAACCCGCTGGCGGAGATGGACAACGTCATACTGACTCCCCACATAGGGGCCCAGACCGCCGAGGCGCAGGCTTTGGCGGCAAACGTCATAGCCGAAAAGATCGTTCAGATAGAGCGCGGTGTCATCTGACAGAGTCGTCAGGCTGGACCCACAGATCTCGCAAATCCAGACAGCAACTATTTTAATGCCCACGGATCTCCGTTATTCGTTGAGGGTTATCATGGCATCGCCCCTGCTGGCGGCGCTGTTGGTCTTGGGCTTGACGGCCGGGGCGCAGGAGAGTTCCGTAGACGGGATAACGTACTCGGGCGAGGGCGTTGACGTAATGTCGGTAAGCGCAGACATTGAGTTTGGCGAGATTCTGCTGGATATCCAGTCCGGCGAGGGCGGCATGCTCACGATAACATTGGACACCGCCGTCTTGGTGCTGGGCAGCGACGAGGGCATCGCCGTTGCAGTTGACGGCCAAGCCGCCGAACCTACGCTCACCACAACCGACTCAATGATAGAGGTCGTTGTTCAAATACCCGCGGGCGCCACCACTGTGGTCTTGAGCGGGTTGGCGGACGCCATGATGGTGTCCACGGATCCCAAGCCCGCCGACGAGCAAATGGAGGCGACATCTGAGAGCGAGACATCCGACGATACCATGGTTGAGGCGATGCCCGCCGACAGAGCGAGACATCCGACGATACCATGGTTGAGGCGATGCCCGCCGACGGCGCATCCATGGTGGCGGACTTTGTCGAACCGGGTACGGACATATCCACGTATGTGGACAGGTACCTGCACGATGAGGAGTTTAGTGCATGGTATGACCAGTGGTATCCAGACTTGGCGTTCCACGCCGCCCTAGGCATAACACAAACGGAGTACCAGAATATTGTAGATAGCATCACAACGCCGGTCGAGTGTCCACCGGGGACGGAGAGAATGGGTGGCCTGTGCGTAGAAATGCAGCCGTCCTGTGGACCGGGCACCACGCTGGTAGACGGAGTATGCATCTCCGACGGCTCCCCGGCGCCCGACCTGCCGTCCGTATCTGCCGCCGAAGAGTTTGAGGCTCAGGGCGAAGGGGTGCAAATTGGAATCGCGGCCGCGGGAGCCTTCGGGGTTGCTGTTGGTGTTATACTATTTCTGTGGCTCCCCTCCCGCATACGAAAGCGGTGGGCCGCCAAGCGGCAGGCTGCCAAAGAGTAGCAGACACCCATATTGCCTTCGGGCCATACCCGACCCACATTCCACATCGGCAGGAGGGATATGATCATCGCCTACATGCTGTTGGCACACATCATAGTAACAGTGCTGCGCTGCCTACCCTGCCAACCCGGTGACGATGCCACGATCCACCAGATATTGCAGCATTGTGACATACGTCTCGTCCGTAATCAGACCGCCCAGCCACCAAGCGGTGGGAGCCGTCAGCCAGGCGGGCAGTGACGGCTCGGCGCCGCCGTCGGGCACCAGCAGGCCCTCGTCGGCCAGGCTGCCTAGCACGTCGATGTAATTGGCATCAGATATCTCACCATTCCCCCAGAGGAATGCGACCTCCTTTATCCAATTGGAGACAACCAGCGTCCCCACATCCACCAGATCGAATGAAGTGGAGGCCGTCAGGCCAGCATACTCTACGCTCACCGTGTACGTCCCTTCTGAAAACACCGTCCGATCGAACGGGGCAGGGGAAGGCGGCCGGGTGTGCGGCTGATCCAGCAGCACGGGTATCGGGGAGCTCGTCTTGCCATCTGAGTCGTGAATATACATCGTGGCAAACGGCTCGGTGATCTCCTCAACGATAATCACTATGGCGAGCGTGTCGCCATAGTGGTATACATCCCTGTCCACCTCCACGACCAAGGACTCGGCCGCCGCCGGGTACGCCGCCAGCGCCAACACCAGAACAGCGACCTTCAGCATGGTCGAGTGGCGCCGGAGCCACTTTAAAAACGCACATTCTTGGACGGGTGTGTCCCATCAGTAAATGCCCCAGAATGGCGGCTACGGGCCGCCGAACCAAGTCCTCCGGGGGCCATATGCTAGTGGAATACACCCGTCTTGGACCGGACAGCAAGATAAGATGCGCCGGAGCGGCCCATCCTAGGCCGCATGCTGCGCTCAGCGGGCAGTCTTGTGTTATATTATACATAATGTCACAATACAAGAAGATTAATATTTTCTATGACATCGGCGCACCAGCAATGCAGATGTATGAAGACGACGGCCAAGCCAAAGCCAGGAGCCACCGGAGCCGGAGTTACTTTTGCAGGTTATGCCGAGAGTACGGGATAGTGAACAGAAAGTCGCACCTCAAGTGGGTGCACAACGCAAGCCACGACACCATAAACAAGCGGAGCAGTACGGATCTGGTTAACACCATATTTGTTGAGTCGGTTGGCAGCGCCGCGTCTGATCCGCTCTCTGAGCAGTGCACACAGTGACATGCCGCCCGCGGACAGGTCAGCGCGCCGGATGGGTTGTCCAACAGGCATATTCCCGCTATCCGCGGCCCACCCTAGGGGCGGCCCGGCCAGGCTCATGTTCTCCCAAGAT
>JAGWAW010000162.1 GCA_021296165.1 Nitrosopumilaceae archaeon
AGGCATTGCCGATACGCGGGGGTTTGGCGATGTGCCAAGATCATGCTTTCCAAACAGGCGAGGGGTTGAGTGTGTACCCCTACCGGGCCACTCTG
The DNA here is from genome assembly GCA_021296165.1 of Nitrosopumilaceae archaeon. Lineage (GTDB taxonomy): Archaea > Thermoproteota > Nitrososphaeria > Nitrososphaerales > Nitrosopumilaceae > VYCS01. The sequence continues at coordinate 96 of JAGWAW010000162.1, forward strand.
GTTCATATAGGAATGGGACGCGCGCCGGACACATGTCTCTGGAGGATGCCGCCGAATCTGTCCGCGTCTGCTCGCAATGCGCGCTGTGCGAGACGCGGACCAACGCCGTGCCCGGCTTGGGCGCCGGGAGTTCGGGGGTTATGTTCGTGGGCGAGGCCCCCGGCCGCAGCGAGGACCTGAGGGGCCGGCCCTTCGTGGGGCAGGCGGGCCGCATACTCACCGAGGCGCTGCGGGCCGCTGGCGTCTCCCGGGATGATGTCTACATAACCAACACGGTAAAGTGCCGGCCGCCGAGCAACCGCGTTCCGCGGCAGTCCGAGAGGGATGCCTGCCGGGCGCATCTGGAGGCGGAGATCCGCATCCTGCGTCCACTGGTGGTGTGCGTGATGGGAAACACGGCGTTCGGTTCTCTGCTGGGCGGGGCGGGCATAACCGAGAGGCGCGGCAGTATGGTGCGGCGGGCTGGTATGCTGTACTATCCCACGGTGCACCCGGCGGCGGTCATATACAACCCCTCGCTGGCCGGTGTGCTGGAGGGTGACATCAGAAATCTCTTTGGAGTAGTGGAACGCATAAGGGCCGGGGAGGTGGTGGATGCGCCCGAATATACTCCCTAAAGAGTTCTACTTCAGGGACACCGTCACGGTGGCCCGGGAACTGTTGGGCAAGCGGCTGGTCAGGGTTATCGATGGCATGGTTCTCTCCGGTACGATATCGGAGACGGAGGCGTACGGGCATGTGGATGACCCGGCAAGCCATGCTCATCGCCGCAGGACAAGGCGGAACGCGGCAATGTTCGGCCAGGTCGGCCGAGCGTACGTCTACTTCACGTACGGGATGCATCACTGCTTCAACGTGGTGGCCAGATCCCCTGATATGGCCGCTGGCGCGGTGCTGATACGAGGTGTGGTTCCCGACGAGGGTATTGATGTGATGGAGCAGAACCGCGGCCGGGACCGCAACATAGCTGACGGGCCGGCCAAGCTCGCCCAAGCCATGTGCATAACCCGGGAGCAGTACGGAGAGGATCTGACCACGTATGGGGGCATATACATCGAGGACTCTCCCGGCCCGGCCACAGGCGCCATTCGGGCATCCCCGCGGGTGGGGGTGAGGGATGCCCGGCCCTGGAACTTTACTCTTTAGCGTCGTCGTCCTTCAGGGTCCAGGGGGCCACCCTGCCCAGTATGCGCTCCCAGTCAAGCCGGAGCAGAAGCACCACCACGGCGGCCATGGCGACGCCGAATACTATGACCCCCACGTATACGTCGCCCATATCCTCTGCGCTTTCCAAGGCGGGCTCCACCAGCGAGAGTCCCAGATAATGCGATATTGCCACGATGATATAGTGGAGGACTATCTTGCCGGAGAGGGTGGCCACGAAGAACCTGAGGGGGTTGTACTTGGCCAGGCCCAAGGGCACGTACACTAGATCGTCGGGGATGGGGGTGGCCGCCGCGGTAAATGCAGCGGCGGCGCCGTACCGCCTCACCAGCCGCTGGAAGGGCAGCATCCGGCGGCGGGTCTTGTCGCTTATGATGCGCCGGCCGCCGTAGCTGGCATAGAATATTATCTGCTTGGCTGCAGCCGCCGTTACTGCCGAGAGCAGAGCCAGCACGTGCAGGTTGAAGGTGTCGCCCACCGACATGGTGGCCAGCAGTATGAATGAGGGCACGGGGATGAACGGCACCAGGGAGCCGAAGAAGCTTAGCAGTCCCAGTCCCAAGTATCCCAGGCCGGGATCGAATGGAAACAGTATCGACTCCATGTGTTTGGCCCCGCCGTACTTCTATTAAACGGGATCCCGCCTTTGAGATGCGGGGATAAGAGTCTTGGTGTGTGTGCTAAATCGGGTACCTGTAACAGAAACGAAGGCCTGATGCGGAGGATGTGAGATGTCCGTATACAGGGGTGGGAGTCGGGGCGGCGTTTTGCAACTGGCGCCGCGTTCTTGCCATATCTCCGACTGAAAATTGACTTGAGCCGATTTGTCAAACTAAGAGCATATTGATATCTGCCTGCATGACGCGCCAGGGCCGCTACAAAGCGTAAATCGCTGGGTAACGTGAAGACAAGAGGGCGGTCTCCGGGATTCGTGTAGTCTGTACGATCTAAGGGCGTAAAATGAGGAGATATTGGAATCCGATGTTTTTCGCCAAAAATCCGTGCATGATCCAACTTGGTATGACGCGTACGGCAAGAGTGGGCGAGCTGCACAAAATGCAAAAATTTATGGATCTGCAGATCCGCCACTCCGCCCGTGGATGTACAATTTGGAAGGGGAGTCAAAAAACGCAGCACGATCCTTTGTGTGCCGCAGACTAGTCTCTCTGTCAATATCTTCCGTATCATCTGCAACATGTCCGAGTCGATGACCGGCTCCCGCCGTTTTGGCTTGTAATGCCTCAGGGACGGCGGCTTCACCGGGCGTGGACATTGCCGCCAAGGCCATCGAGGCCATGAAGTCCTAGTGGTTTTTGTTCGTGGGGGCTGTAACATTCCTGGTGCACATATGGGGCGCGCCGGCCGCGGATTTGAAAATACGTACCTGCCGACCCATGATTCCTGGGTGCTTAATATATCTCAGATTCTGCTGGCTGGCCTTAAGGATCGTTGGTATGTGTTTGTGACTGTGGCAACACGATACTTGCCAAAAAAACACACGCCCGCCCCGCAGGTTCCTCCCGCAAAGACGGGTGATTGATCCAAATGCCTCAAATCTGACCCAAAAAGCCGATTCAGACAGGTGTACGACGGCTATTCGGCGGCGTTTTGGAACAATATGCGGCAAAGTCCGACCAGAACCGGGGGCATGCATCGTCATTTCGGCGGCGTTTTGGAACAATATTCGGCAAAGTACGGGATATAATGGGGTGAAACCGGGGCCTATGCCGCGCTTGCGGCGTTCCGTATCAGCGTCAGCCACTTGTCGTGGCCACGTATCTCGATGCCGGCGGCCTCGGCCGGGGTCTTGCCGCCTATTCCCG
>JAGWAW010000163.1 GCA_021296165.1 Nitrosopumilaceae archaeon
AAAACGGCTCTCTCTTTCTATCTCCCTTGGATTCTGCAATGAGGCATATGGATAGACGCCGGGGGGGGGAGTAGTAGATTATATGATGATATGATTATGATATGATATAGTATGATGATATGAGGGAGGGGGGAGGCCGGCATTCTGCGTCGTTGGAATGAGAAGAAGAAGAGGCCGGGCTGTCTTTTGCTGGGAAGAGGCCGGCTCGTGTGTTTGGAAGGCCGGCTCGTGTGGAGCGAAGGCCGAATGGGGAATTCAGGATGTATTGTGCATGTCTTTGGTATTTGAGCTGGTTGGGGGGGAGGCCGATGAAACGGTGGTATATGAGGAAATGGGTAAACGGGTTTAACGGTTATTCATGACGGACCCGAAGTGTCCGTTTTTGAGCGTGGATTTGTGAATACTTTTGCAGTTTTTGGCCAAAATTTGTTTAACGGTCATTTAACGGTCATGGAAAAAGCGGCCGAATTGCGGGACTTCCGGCAGCCGACGATGGTGCAGCCAAAGTGAATCAAGGTGAATCAGTTATGGCGCATGTGTGTGGATTCTACCAGGGGTTGTCCGTCGCGGCCCGCGCCAGCGTGAGCGCCTCCCTGGGGGGCGGGGGGATGTCGCGCCCGTCGCGGACCGCCTCGTATAACTGGCGCATGCGCAGGCAGGGGTTGTGGCCCGGGCGCTCGTGGAGCTCGTCGGCCACGCGGATTGCGACCGGTATCATGGCGCGGCACCTTTCCCGGATCTGGTACGGGTGCCCGCCGCAGCTGGCCGGGTTGAGCCCGTGGTGCCACTCACTCTTCTTGGCTATGGGCTTTCGGCTCGTACCACCTGTCGGGCCTGCCGGCGTACAGCTTGTAGTTGTTGTACGCCCTGGGGGCGCTGCCTCTGCCGGCCATCACGCCGGTGGTGTATCGCAGGCCCTCCCTCCAGGCCCACACGGTATGCGTGATGTCGGCGAGCGCGTGGCGTCTCAGCGTGATGCGGTAGTGGGTGGGCGGGGGGCCGTCGGGGAAGCCGTCGTGCCTCAGCGCCGCCAGTATGATGTTGGTGCGGCGGCACGTGCGGTCGAATTCCTCGGTGTCGGAGACTTGATTAGTAATTAGCCATGAGAATGATGGGAACCTCCCGAAAGATCCAAGTACCCATGCACTACCCACCAAGCCATGCGCGTCTACACGATCATGTCCAAGAACGCCCGCGCGTTCAGAACCACCGTCGGCATGTCCCTCGAGCAGTTTGATTTTTTGGTGCGGGATGTCGAAAAGGCCCACCCCGAGACCAAACGAAAGAGGCTCGACCGGCCGGGCCGCAGGCGCCGGCCCGGCGCGGGCCGCCCGTTCGCCCTGCATCTATGGGACAGGGTACTCCTGGTCCTCATGTACTACCGGACCTACCTGATCCAGGACGGCATGACCCATTTGTTTGGGATCAGCCAGGGATCCATCTCCGCCAACATAAAGAAGATGGCCCCGAGAAGCTGTCAAGAACTGGTGACCCGAATCCGCCTGTCAAAAAAGTGACCCAGAATACGGCGCGCCCGGCTGTGGTTAGTCATTATTGGCACGCGCCGACGCATGGTGGATTCCAGCGCCCACCCGCCATGTGACTAGGTCACTGTTTTGACAGCGACCAACAGGTCACATGGATTTGCCACCTCAATCGGAGCGTCGGATTTTAAATATCGCAACGAGGCATGTCTGATTGCCCGCGCGCTGGAACGCTCCCTGAATCTCATTCTGGGTGATTGGGATGAATTGCGCAAGCAGGGACGTGACCCAGTGTCGAAGGATGCATACGGACATAATCCGCATAAGCCCCCATATATCGACCTGCTCCGTATGCGCGACAGCAAGCAGGATCTTCTAAACTACGCCAAAGACACACTCAACCATCCGTCCTGCGACGACTTGGCCAAACTTGGTCGTGAGGATCTATACATGCGCCTGTATAGCATCCAACTGCTCAAGGACAGTGATTGTGAAGACGAGTAGGCGCCACCGCTATAATCCGGCGCGGGGATGGCGGGCCGGCGGTAGCCTGCATCTGCCAATGCCACACCAGATCACTTTCTCGGCAGATCGTAGAACGGTTCTAGATTTTGTCATGTTTCATGGTCGAACATGCCGCGGAACAGCTGAAACACGGAACACCGTCAACGCTTGCCGCGCTCGCTCAGGTCGGTCAGGCGGTTAGTCGATTTCACTGATCACGGAGTGGAAACGTGGGTCGGCTACCTCCATTTCCACTCCGCCCAGGCTACCTGTGTTTCCACTCTGCAGCACGACTGTGCGGTGACCCCCATTTCCACTCTAGGCCACTTTTTTTCCAGGTCACATATTTTTGCTACCTCATGTGTGGGACGCGGCTTTTATGGCGCCGATGCGCATGCGGTTCATGGAACATACAACACGCCGCCAAGCCTTGGTCGGCGGCCGGCTGTGCCGGGACTGCGGGCGCAGTCTCGGGCTCGTGCACCACTTGCGCGTATATTGCAGCGCCTGCTCGGCGGAGCGCCGGCGCCTGCAGAAACACGCCTCCGAGCACCGCAGGAGGCGGCGCCGCGTCCTGGAGAAGCGGGGACTGTCAGCCACGCCGGACACGGAGCTGCGAACCCGCAGCAACCGTGTCATATGGCAGCAGGAGCCCCGCAGTAACGTGTGTAAATTCTGCAATGTCGCGGGCGGCGAACATACCGCATGCGACAGTGAGTGGCTGCGCCGGCGCGACGGGAGCATATGCGTGTACTGTGGTGACCGTATAATGGAGTATGAGTGTGCTTGCGCCGACTGCCACAGTGAGTATGTGGCCGGCCGCGTCCCGCCGTACCGCGGCTATCCGGGGGATACCCCATGATGCCCCTAGTGGCGGTCAATTCGATCCGATCACCCGGCCCACACCAGCCGGGGTGCGGTGCCGCCTGAGGCCGGTCTGAATCGGAAGGTTCAGATCCTCCCCCATCCCCCGCACCCACATACTGCGGCTACGCCGCAATATGGCAGGAGCCGCCGGCAAGAAAGTAAACAGGAATGGTCGGGAAGCCGTGCGGAAG
>JAGWAW010000164.1 GCA_021296165.1 Nitrosopumilaceae archaeon
CGTACACCTGTCTGAATTGGCTTTTTGGGTCAGATTTGAGGCATTTGGATCAATCACCCGTCTTTGCGGGAGGAACCTCCGCTCATAAGACATTTAACCGGGCACCAACATCCCGACTGCGTGAACATCAAGAGGGTCGGCAACGTGATATTGGCCGTAAAGGATCTTGACCGCTCCATAGAGTTCTACCATGACATCATAGGCCTGCCCATCAGGATGCAGAGGCGTGCTTGGGTAGACATGGGCACTACCGGCGCCCTGCTGAGCCTCCACCCCGCATCCCTGGCCGCCGAACACTCCGGCGGCTCCATAGACAACGGGATCACCATCGGGTTTCTGGTGGGCGACGTAAAGTCCGCCTTGGAAGAGCTCCGGGGCCGCGGCGTCCGCGTATACCGCGAGATCGTGGAGAGGGAAGCCGGAAAGAATGCCATCGTATATGACCCTGACGAGTATCTGGTCTCCCTGTTCGAACCCAAATACACAGACAAGGAGCAGCAGACCGGCGGCTATCACGGGTTCACGCCCGCATAGATAAGGCCGGAATCATATACTCATATCAGAGCAATCCACCGCAGCCCAGAAGATGATACAGTGTCAGGAAGACATCTTGTTTAGGTGAGCCTTTACGTCGCGAACGACCTGCATGTACTGAGACTCTTCGCCGTCTATGGTAAGTATACAGGCAACATTACCGAAGGGTATGAGAGCCATCTTTATCTTTTCGTGGCGGACCAAGATGTGCTCCAGCCTGCCGATGGCAGTCTCGGCCTCGGCGGACAAGCGCAGTATGGCAGACAGTACGAAGAACTCATTCTTGGCCTGCTCGCGGTCCAACATGGGTCTGGTGCCGGGCCTTATGAAGCCGGTCACGGTACGCCCGTACCTATTCAGCACGCCCACGTACCTGATGCTCTGCGACACAGCCAGAATGCCCTTGCATACCTTGGAGTAGTTGTCAGCGGCCTCCCGCCAACGGTCTGACGGATCAGGGGACATGCAGTGGGGTTCTCGCCACGAAAATAAGTATGTTTGCCGCACATACAGGTACGGACTCAGGTCCACAAGCGTCGATCTTTGGTTAGCATCTCCAACCAAATATTATCAGCACCTAACTCCTCATACCAATTAACGGTGGATAAATCCAATAGATGCCCGTCCCGGCCGTATGGCATGGTGAACCCCACGCTCATCGACAAGATGCACGCTCAGAGACTTGAGTCCATACACATACAGCGGACCGGCGCGGCCGAATAAGGCCTCCAAGATGCACCCGGCACATGGCGGGGTGGTGTTTATAACAAGACCGTAAACAATTAGAACATGCGGATAGATCAACCGCCGGATCCCGACTACGAGGTTGTCGGCATAGGATACATCGGACTGGCAGATCCCCATGCCAGGGAGGGCATCAGCATACTTCGGGCCAACGACGGCCGCGAGTTCCACATGAGGGCATTCTCCGGCGAGGTGGCAGGATTCATCTCCGCGTACGCCGCCGGCGAAGAGGTGCCGGTCCCCTCAATATACCGCATGATCCAGGAGATCTGCGAAATGAGTGGGCTGGTGCTGGTAAAGGTGAAGATATACGAGTCCGGCGAGGCACTGCGAGCCAACCTCTACTTCAAGGGACGCAGCGAGATAATACTGCGCAACTACAGAGCATCCGACGCCTTGGCCTTAGCCGCATGCCACGGCGTACCCATACTGGTACGGAGCACCCTGCTTCTAGATATGAAAGCCGACTAGGGTACGGCAGTTCGGGATGCTCGACAGGATGCCGTTGATAGCATGCCTTACGCTACGTCACCACGTCGGCCAGCCGGTCGTCGGAGATGGCCCTCCGCAGCTCCATGGCGATGCGCCGGCCCACTCCGAATGTCTCGCCGTATTGGTATTTGGTGTACGGGGTGGTCGTGGAGAGGATTGGGTTGCCCGGCACCCTCAGCGAGACGTCGTACACGACCATCTCCAGATCCTTGGTGATGACGCTCTGCAGAGAGAACGGCCCTATTATTCCTGGAGGAAAGTCGTCGCGGGCCGCCCGGGCGAACCTATCACCCATATCCACCACTGACTCCAGCAGGGACTCCCGCACCGTGGCCGGAGTGTGTCCCACCTCTATGTTCTGCAGTTCCACGTCTATCTGGGACTGCTGGGCGGCGGGCAGGGCATTGTAGTCCATTATGTTGGTCTGCAGGCGCCTCTCAATCCCCATAAAGTCAACCTGGCCGGTGAGCGGCGAGGCAAAATAGTTAAAGTTCATGTACGTTCCAATGGCCAGCTCCTCGATGCTGGCCTTGGCAAGCCCCCCGGCGTCTATGGTACCCCGGGCAATGGCCCTCTCGGACTTGGCCACATAATCCCCATACGAGGACACCACAAAGAATGCCCTCTCCAGGCTCCGGTCCCTCTCCTGCACCTTTACTATGCAGGGCCGGTCTATATCCCTGGGATCTTCAAAGACGTGGGGAAGCCTCAGGCCCGCCCGCCGGAGCATATAGTACTGTCCCCTCTCCTCGGAGCGTTCTTCGGCGCGAAACAGCTGACGGTTGCCGAATATCGGAACCGCAAAGTCGTTCTCCAGCGTGTCATACCCCAGATATACGGCAAGCGAGCGGTGGGGCACCACTATGTCGGGCCGCTCGATTATGCGGCGCTGCTCTGGGGCGGAGGCCATATCCGCGAACCTTCCCAGCACCACCACTTCGTCGGCCACCCGCGAGAACCGCTGGTACGGCGTCTGGCGCCCTTCCTGGCAGTATACGGTGGTGTGGAACCCTTCGTCCTTGGCCCCGTCCATTATCTCCAGCGCCGAATGGCTTCCCAGCACCGAGATGCCCGGGTCCTTGTATCCGGCGGCCAGCCCCGCCATCTTGCTGCGCTCTATCATGGTGCCAGCCACTCCGTCGGCCAATATGGGTATTTTGCCCACCACCAGCTAAGCCAAATCTGATCTGTGCGAGCCAAGGACGGACGTGTATGGGCTCTTTTGTCGGATGGATTTGCGCGGGCCG
>JAGWAW010000014.1 GCA_021296165.1 Nitrosopumilaceae archaeon
TGTCGGCGGTGGTGGTCTCGGTGGGCGCCGGGTTCGTGGCGCAGATCGGCGAGTGCGCCCACGCGTGCCCCGACCACACCCTGACATACGCCTGGATAAGCTCGCTGGGGGTGGTCTTCTTTGCGGTGACCCTACCCGTCCTGCTGGTGCCCCTGCTGGGCCACGTCACGCAGGTGGCCTCCCGCACCATAACCGGGGCAATCCAGACGGCCGGGACGGTGGCCGGCACCGGCATGGCGGGGGCCATACAGGGCGTGCGCTCGGGGCTGGCCCAGCCGGGGGGCATGCGGGACCTCAGCTCGCTGGCCCGGACCGCCGGGGCCGGCTCCCTGGGCGGGCTTCTGGGCTCCCTGTCGGGCGCCTCCCGCGCCGGGGCAAAGTTCTCCGATGCGGGCCCGACCATACCCGTGGGCCCGGCCGCCGGGGCGGCCGGCTCGTATGTAGCGGGGGGCGCCCCGGGCATAATAGACCGCATAACCGGGGAGGGCGCCACATCCGAGGTGGAGTCGTACCTGGGCCGAATGCGGGACGAGACCCAGACCATGGAGCGGCTACGCCGCGCCGGCGTGGAGGGCCTGCCCCCGTACGACCCCGGCGGCGACATCCGGGCCCACGCGGCGGCCATGGAGCGGCTACGCCGCGCCGCCGGGGACCGCCACAAAAAGGCATGGGACACCTACGGGGCCGAGCCGTCCGTGCAGATGCTGGCGCACACCATGGGTATGGAGGGGCTGGCCGCCAAGATAAAGTCCGAGACCGGGAGCCGGTATGGTGTAGGACAGCTGGAGCGGGCCCTCCGCTCCGCGGGAATATAGCCGGTATAGGACCCAATCAGTCGCAGGGCTTGCTCTGCCAGAGGCCCAGCACGTTCCCCTCTATGTCGGAGACCTGCGCGTAAAAGCCGTGCTTGCCCACCTCCTTCTTGGGGAATGTGATGCTGCCCCCAGACTCTGTCACCGTCCGCAGGCTCTCGTCCAGCGACTTTACACTAAGCACGATGACCGGCCCGTCCGCGGGGGCCTCCTTGCGTCTCATGCCGCCGTTTATCGCCCCCGGGCTCTTCGGCATCCAGGTGTCGGGGTCCGACTCGGTGGTGGTTACCCAGTGGTAGTCCATGTCCGGAAGCTTGGTTATCTTCCAGCCGAACACATCCTCGTAGAACTTTTGCATCCTGGGCTGGTCCTTGCAGGGGATCTCAAAGTGCGTGACGCTGTCCATGGCGGTGTGGGGGCGGATCCGGCTATATATTCGATGGGGCGGGGACCTGAACACGTGCCCATGCCGCCATGGCATGTTGCGATATGGCGCCCCTTGGGCCGGATCCGGACCCCCTTACCCGTCCAGGCGCAGCGCCTCTTTGAGGCACCGCTCCGCCTCTCCGCGCTCGCCCAGCATCGCGTGGGCGATCCCCTTCTTGTAGTGGAGCGCCTCGTCTTTGGGGTCTATCCGCTCCGCCTCCCTGAGGCACTTCAGCGCCGCATCGTACTCGCCCAGACTCAGGTGGGCGGTCCCCTTCTTGTAGTGGGACGTCCAGTCTTTGGGGTCTATCCGCGCCGCCTCCCCATAACATCGCGCCGCCTCTCCATGCTCGCCCATCTTTGAGAGGCACCCGCCCCTGTCCAGGTGCGCCGCGACGTACTCCGGGTCTATCCGCAGCGCCTCATCCAGACATTCCATGGCCTCCCCGTACCTGCCCAGCCTGTACAGGCAGTGGCCCCTGAGGTGGTGCGCGTCCCTGTCTTCGGGGTCTATCCGCAGCGCCTCGGAGTAGCACTCTGCCGCCTCCCCGTATTTGGACATGGCCCGCAGGCACCCGGCCTTGCCTAGGAGCGCCCCTGTGTAGTTGGGGTCTATCCGCAGCGCCTCGGAGTAGCACTCTGCCGCCTCGGCGTCCAGGCCCATGGCGAACAGGCAGTCGCCCTGGCCCGCGTGGGCGTCAGCGTAGTTGGGGTCTATATCCAGCGCCTCGGAGTAGCAATCCAGCGCATCGGACTCCCCGTTGTCCATGTACAGGCAGTGGCCCCTGATCAGGTGCGCCTCGGCGTCCCCGGGGTTTAGGCGCAGCGCCTCGTCTATGCACCGCGCCGCATCCCCGTACCTGCCCAGCTCGTACAGGCATTCGGCCTTGTTTTTGTGCGCCCCAGCGTCCCCGGAGTCCAGGCGCAGGGAGCTGTTGAACGACTTTATCGCGGACCTGTACTTTTTTGCGCGGATCAGGGCCGCGCCCTTTCTGTCGTATGCCTCCTTGAAGCCGGGGTTTATCCGCAGCGCCGCGTTGTAGTGCCTTATGGCGTCCCCGGGCCTGTCCAGCAAATCCAGGCATATTCCCTTGGCGTGGTACGCCTCTGCGGACTTGGGGCCGATGCGCAGCGACTCATCAAGGCACACTATGGCGTCCCTTGGCATGTCCATGTTGAGAAGGCACATTCCCTTGGCGTAGTGAGCCTTCTCGGATGTGGGCTCGAGGCGGATCGCCTCATCAAAGCACTCCAGCGCCTCCCCGTGCCGCCCCAGCCTGATCAGGCACTCCCCCTTGATTTTGTGCGCCGACACGCTTTCGGGCTCGACTCCCAGCGCCTCGTCGAGGCACCCTATGGCCTCCTCGTACCTGCCCAGCGAACGCAGGGACGCCCCCTTGGCGCCGTGCGCGTAGCCTATCTTGGGATCCATGCGTATGGCCGCGTCGTAGTGCCGTATGGCATCCTCGTGCCTGCCCCGGGACGCCAGCCGGTCGCCCTTCCTGTGGCGCGCGTGGTACTCCCTGCTCTCTGCGCCCATCGGCGTGGCGCATGGGGCGCGGCCTAAATAATATTGGCGGCGGGCCGGGTGGGATTCGCAGAGCCGGCGCACCGGCTTGTCCGGCGGGGCGCGCCGTACCTATCGTCAGCAGGCCGGCAGCTTCACGGCCAGCCTGCGGCGGAACTCGGCCACGTCTCGGCGCGCCTCCACCATGGCCGACTGCACGCCGGTGGGGGGCGTATACCGGGAGATGCTGCGGCCGGCCACGCACATCTCTATCAGGATGTCGCGCAGCTCCTCGACGCGCCGCTCCAGCTGGCTGCAGAACGTATACCCCTTGTACTCGCGCCGCAGTATCTGGACTATGCGCCTCTGGACGGCGCACTGTACCCGGCGGTCCTCCAGGGACTCTTCGGTTATGCCCCTCCCGGCCAGGGCCGCCCGACCCGCATCGTCGGCCGACTCGAACGCCTTCAGGTCCCGCCGGTACTCCCGCTCGAACCTCGCCCGGCTGATGTCCTCGGCCTCTATGTTTATGGCGTGTATCTCCTGCAGGTTGTCGTTGTCGTACCTGCCCTGCTCGAAGCTAAAGTCCTTGTCCTCCAGCAGGGCCTTGGTGTACCTCCACCGGCGGTAGGTCCTCTGCTCCTCGGGGGTGCGGCCGCTCAGTTCGTCCAGGCGCTCGTGGGCCAGCTGTATCTCGTTGTATACGAAGCCCATCCCGGGGTGCCGCCGCCAGCCGGCACCCATGGGGCCCTTGGCGCCGTACGATATACCCTCCAGCAGCCAGGCCACGTACTTGGGGGTGGGCTTCCAGCCGTTCCACTTCTCCAGTCTGCCCTCGAAGGGGAACCTCCAGGGCCCCCGCGGGGTCTGCTCCACCCAAGTGAACTTGAACCTGTCCCAGCGGCCGGCCTTCCAGCCGTCTATGCTGGTGTTCTGTATGGCAAAGCAGAGACCGTGCCTGTCCGACTCAAAGGCGGCCCGCCGGTCGGTTATGTAGAACCAGCCGGATCCGACCCTGCGGCCGTCTATGCGGGCCTTGCACCTGAACATAAAGTCCATCTCCTCGTTATCCTTGAGCAGTATCACGGGGTATCATACCGTTATATACTATTTAATACTTGTGAATAAAGGATTAGATTGGTATCTATGGGTATGAATACCGTTCCATATCCGTATCGTATTCTATCGCAGGTTCCCGGGGGCCGCGGAGGGTTTGGGACTTGCCCGCCCTGGCCATTGGCGCGGCCCGCCTTTGCTGCAGCCGCGCTAGTAGATGTGAACGATGCGGTTCAGCCGCGCATAAGGATGCCGCATCCGTGGGGGCCCGCTGCGGCCTTTTATCGACGCGTGTTGTGTGCGGTGATGGAGTACGAGGCGGCGCGGCTGGCGCTGGCGGGCCTGGCGCTGGCGCCGGCGGCCATACATGATGCCCGGTCCCGGAGCGTCCCGGTGTGGTGGCTGGGTATGGGATGGGCGGCGGCCTGCATGTTCGCCATGTATGATGTGGCGTGGGGGGGCATGGAGTGGTGGCCCGGGGGAGCGGCCGCCGCGCTGGGTGTGGTGTGCGGCGGCCTGCTGGTCGCGGCCTCGCGGTACGTGATGCTGGGGGCCGCCGACGGGCACATCATGGCCGTATCATGTATGATGCTGCCCTGGCATGGCGGGGTGCCACTGGCGCTGTATGGCATAGCGGCGGGGTGCGCCGCCGCCTTGGCGTGGATGGCCGCCCTCAACGTGTGGTACAACCTGCGGGACATGGCCGGGGGCCGCGCCGTACCGTTGCGGGACCTCTTCGTGTGCCACCGCAAGCGGCCCGGCGAGAGGTTCGTCGTTGGTGCGGCGCGGCGCGGCCCCGTGCACATGGACGACTCCGGTATCGTGCGGGACGCGGCCGGGGATCTATTCGAGCCCGCAGGCGCGGAGGGTAGCAGGGTGCGGCCCGTCGCTCCCATGGCCTCGTTTGTGGTGTCCGGGGTGCTGGCGGTGTCAGTGTATGTGATGGTGCTGTCTCCTATGGTGGAGTAGCGCGGCCACACACATGCAGAACCGGCCCGGGCTCTAGCGAAATGGGCGCGGTTATATGTGCCCGTCCGTACCGCCGGCGCGTGAAACGCGACGGGCATACCGACGGGCAGATCCGTATAATGCTGGAGGGGGCCCGCAGGGTGGCCGTGGTGGGCATGTCCCGGAGCGCCGCCAAGGCGGCGGGCCATATTCCCAGGTATCTGGCCGGGTGCGGGTATGATGTGGTGCCCGTAAACCCGAACGCCGACAATATCGGCGGCAGGAGGTCATACTCCAGCATAGCCGAGGTGGAGGGCAAAATAGACATCGTAGATATATTCAGGCCGTCGGACCAGGCGGCGTCGGTGGTACGCGAGGCTCTGGCCAAGAGGCCCGGAATGATTTGGCTGCAGGAGGGGATCTACAGCGGCGAGGCGGAGGAGCTGGCGCGGCGGGAGGGCGTTCCACTGGTCTACAACAGGTGCATAATGGTGGAGCACCAGAGGCTGGTGGGCGCCAGCGGGCATCCGGACCTGTAATGTCAGGGCATTCTAAACACGCAAACCTGTTCTGGCGGGCGGCCCCGGCGAGCCGATCCCTTGCCGGGCATGTCTAGCCTACGCTGGCATTCGCCCCCCAACCGTCGGCAATACACATCTTCTGCCATCTGACTGCTGTAGGAACATGCCGATGGCCGTCCTGAACGCGCGGGCGTTCTTTGACATGATCCTGAAGATGCATATATCCTGTTGAGCGGGGTGGGGGCACTTGGATCTTTTGGTGCAGGCTCTAGGTCCGATCTTTTTGCTAATTACTAATCAGGTCTCAGGAGGAGGTGCTCAATACATAGAAATACCGCACGGATGCGGCCACAACCCTATGAAAACTCCAAGAAAGCGACAAGGCTAGGCTGCTTGTGCACGTTCTTGATTTGTCTGCTTCGACATACCTGCCTGCTATGTCTCGTTGGTCATGAATGTGACAACGCCCTACGCGTAACACTCTTAAAATATTGTACGGGCAGGGTATATGTGGCAATTAAGAAAGATGTTATCAAGCAGCTACAAAAGCAGTTTGAACGTAACATAAAGGAGTTGAGTATGCAGGAGGAGAAAATAAACGGTATGATAGAAAAATGTGAATATGATAAACAGGAAAGCGTGAAGCGCATGGTTAGACTCAAGACAGAAATCGTCAAATACAAGAGTGAAAGAAAATACGTAGTCCAGCGGAAGGAGATGCTTGAAAATATGATGGCAGAGCTGAATAGTCTCAGTCTTTCTGGTCCATAGACTGGTTATACCTGCGAACGGCTTCTGCGGACTCGCGCATTGACTTAGCTAGCCTAGGATTGTCCGGGAACATCTTCGCCATCTTGTCTGCATCCCTCTCGAGCTCTTCAGGTGTCGGCAATAGTTCTCTCAAGCCCATACTATACCTAATGCTTGGCATGTATTTATTTCATTATGTCGGAGCCTCCCCTACTGTGTAGTATGAGGTCAGGTCTGCGCTAGTGATCTTTATCTGATTTGGTACGCCTGTGTTCAAATACCGTACCCACCCATACACATTCCATATCCACGACATGGTGCAGCGCCACACTGATCTCGTGCACCGTGTGATGCGGCCGGTGCGGTGCCGGAACCGTATGCCGCCCCGCCCCGTACTGCGACATTCCAAAAGGCCGTGCGGCGGAGGCCCCCGGCCGTCTCCGTCCGCGGGTGCGCAAAGTTCGGATGCGTATGAGCGGCCCCCGGCCATACGTACCCGCCCATTTTTTCAGGCCATGTGCGGGAATATGGGCGGGTGCGCGCCGGACTGGAATACGCTCCAGTCCGGGTCCCGTCCCCTGGCCAGCACGGCATGGTACGGCGACACCCCGTTCCTGCGGCAGGTGGCGGCGAACGTCTGTATCATGCTAAAGTTGCGGGCGGCCCGCCAGTTGGGCAGGGCGCCGAAGACGTGCCGGGGCCGTATCACGTTCCACCGTATGGCCCCCTCGGAGATGTTGTTGGTGCCCGGCGTGCCGGGCCGTACCACAAACGTCAGGGCGCGGGGGAGCATATTCTCCAGATATTTGCCGGGCTCCTGCCCGTCCAGGTCCCTCACCAGCCCCAGCAGGCCGTCCATAATGGAATAGTACTCGGTCTCGAAGGCGTGCCAGATCCTCTCGAGCCTGTGCCGGCAGGCGGCCATCTCGGCCGCGTTGGAGGGCACCCCCAGCGACGCGGCGACGCACTCGGCCAGGTACCTGGCGCGCCCGTACAGCCCCTTTATCACCGCATACCGGTCGTACTCGGGCGAGCCGATCCCGCAGTCCATGGCCCGTTCCAGGAAGCGGCGGATGAGGTGCGCCCAGCACTCCTGGTGCATCCCGACAAACCCGTTGTATATGGCGATGCGGTCGTGCACCACGCACACGTGCCTCATGCAGCCGAACAGCCAGTTTATGGTCTTGGTGTTCTTACGGGGACGCACCGTTACCATGACGACGTTTTGCGACCATACCACTATGGAGTGGCACCACTTCCCCGCCACTATGGTCTTGGTCTCGTCTACCCCCAGGTATGGGGCCATGGTGAGCCACTCGCGGCACCACTCCATGAACGACAGATTATGGGATCCCATATACGATGTGGTGGTGCGGGTCAGCCGCGCGTCGGTCACCCCCTGCATGGTCTGGCCGTATGGGACACTGCTCTTCTCGGCCTTCAGCTCCTTCCTGGTCTTGCGCCGGGGCGGCCCAGCGGGAATCGCGGGGTGCGCCGGGGACGGGGAGGGCGCCGCCCCCTGTACGGCCGCCTCAACGGGAGGTGCGTCACGCCGGTCGGCGCGATCCTCCTCGGCCTCCATCTTGGCATTTACGAAGGCGGCCACCGAGTCGGGAAGCACCCTGCCCTCCAGGTTCCGGGCATAGGCGGTAATCGCGTTGGACACGGCTCCGGCCGACGTGGGAAATCTGTGTATGTCACGAAGGTTCGCCACTATGGACGAGCGTCCCTGCGGGTTGCTCTTGTACTGGATTATGGTGGCCAGTGCCCTCCCGCTCACCTAGGTGCCCCAGACCAGGTGGGGGGCCGGATCTATCACCGTCCTGCACGTGCCGCACCACCCGAGCGTGACTATGGCCGTGTGCCTGTCCTTCGCATCCGCCCCTTCATCCTCCCCGCCCTTCCCGAAGTCGGCCACCGGCTTTTTGATGGGGCGCAGCATCTCCAGATCCGTACTGCCGCAGCCGGTGCACATATCGGCCGTGTATAGTATGGTGCGGTCCGACTTGGCGTGGTGGGACCTGCCCGGGTGGCCGGGCCGTCCGCCGCACGGCTTTGCAGGGGCCTTCCCGGGCGGCTCCCCGTCCCCCTCCCCGCCGCCCCCAGCTGCCGATTCGGCCGCCTCCCCGTCCTTCCTGGCCTCCTCGCGGGCCTTGGCCTCGGCCAGGAACTGTTTGGTGGCCTCATACCCCCCGGGTCCTTCCCGGAGGGGGAGTCTGCGCCCGAGTATATCGACAGCAGGTGTGTCAGGCTGGAGATGTCCCTGTCCTTTTGCGCAACGGTGTCGACGCACCCCCTCAGCTGCCCGCCCATCCTGCCGACAACCTCAGAGAGGGAGGCGATGATCCTCTTCTGGGCGGCATCCCTGTCCAGGGCCTTGGCAAGCTCCTGCCTCAGGAGGCGGTTCTCCTTGGCTGTGGCGTTCATTGAGATCCCGTTTTTTGGGGATCACGTAATTGTTTGGATCCACATTATGTGGTACTTTTCTGATACGCACGATCCAGAGGCAGACCTGACCTCATACTACTGTGTATGCGGTTAGGTACGTCATCCATGCTTGGTCGGCCGCCGGCTGGGCAGAGGATCCGCGCCCAAGCATGTGTATTGACCTGGCCGGATACCCACTCCCTGTGGCAGTGTGACATTAACACCGGTAAAACCAACCAAGCTGGGAACTTTACAAATTTTATGTGCACCTGCCAAGCTGGGGATCCTTATCCTCGACATAGGCGCATCCGTTCCCACCCTGTCCCAGACTCTCGCGGACCGCCCGCCGCACGCCCTCCAGATCCGGCCCGCCCAGCCGCCGGGCCGAGACCAAGACCATGGGGAAGTGGCCGGGCACGATATAGTGGTATACGGGGGAGTTTCCCATGTCCATGTGCTCGGCCACCTCCAGCGGTACGGGGTATACGGGCCCGCCGTCCTGGCCGGTCAGCACCACCATAGAGTCGCTCTCCTGAATATTGCGCACCGTACCACTCCCGGCGTCCACGTACCACTCCCGGCCGCACTCACACAGTATGCGCCCGGCGCCCTCCACCGGAGGGACGCCGCCGCCCGCCGGCGCGGCAGGGGGCGGGGCCACGGGATCCTCCCCCTCTATGGCGGCCACGTGGCCGGTCCTGCCCCGCCCCGCCGGGGCGAACTGCCGCAGTATGCCCCGCAGCGTGGAGGCGTCCGGCGCCGTCCCTGTCGTGTGCACAAAGGCCATGACCGACTCCAGCGCCCGCCCCTGCCCTGACCGCTCCATCTCTGAGAGCGGCCCCAGTATGTGCCAGAATGGCGGAATCGTCTCCAGGCGTCCGGCCAGCCTCTCCAGCCATACGTCGAACACCCCCCGGACGTCCTCGGCCAGGTCCAGCTCGGCCAGCCGCAGGTATCGCCGGTCCACCCCGGCCAGGGGGACGTCCTCTGCCCTCATCCATTCGATGGCATCTATGACACAGAACGGGTTGACGGGGAGGCGCCTGCTCAGGCCCAGGTGCATCCCCACCGCACCGGCCAGGCCGCCGGGCTCCACCATAGTACACTCTATCTGGTCGCGCCCGGCCAGCCGGTAGGCCTCCAGCGTGTCCAGCCCGTCCACCGGGTACATCATACCGTCGCACGAGGCGACCACCACGGGCCGGGGCGGCGCCTCACCGGCCCGTATGATATCGGCGGCGGCCCGCACCTGCGAGGCCACCGGTATGGTGACCACCACCGGGAGCGGCCTCAGCCGCCCCGCCCGCACCATCATACCCCGAAGGCGGCCGACACGGCCCGCCGGGCCCGCGAGTCGGCGCTCCCCTCCACGAACACGCTCCGGTACATCTCCCAGGCCTGCGCCTTCATCTCGGCGAACTCGGCCTCGGTCAGGCGGACGCCGGCGGCCAGCCGGCGCAGGTTCAGGTTGAAGTAGTACGAGTCAGATCCCTCCACGGCGGCCCCCGGCACGCCCATGTGCCGGTACGACATGGTGAGCATGTCGGGCAGCCTCCCCCTGCCGTACGCGGACATGGCCGCCGCCTTTATCTCGGTGTCGGGGATGGGTATGCCGTACGAGCGGCAGGTGTTGTGTATGGCCCAGCAGGCGTGCTCGGCGGCCTCCCGCATCGAGCCTTCCCCGGCTGCCCGCGAGTACAGCCTCCAGGCGTTCTCCTGCGCTCCCATGGGGAGGCGCAGCTTCTCGCACATGTTGGAAAAGCGCGAGAGCGCCACATCCGTGTTCATGCCCCCGCGGAAGTACCGCCGCAGGTCGCCGCCCCGGCCCGCCCCGGAATGGCCGGGGGGAGCCGCGTTCCGGGAGCCCACCTCCCGCAGCTCGTACAGGTTGGCCCGCGACTCGCTGGCCGTATCCTGTATGTGGTCGGCGGCGCCGACCACCACCCCGCACCCGGAGCAGACGGTCTCGCCCCCGTCCGTTATGGTCGGCTTGTGAGCGCACCACACCTGCATGCTTGGCCCTCCCCTGTTTAGTATTTAACATTGGAACAATATATCATATATAATAAAGTGGTTCAGTGTGGCCGCCGGCACTCAGGATGTCTGGGCTGCAAGGATGCGGCCGGAGATCATGCGGCCGGCATGTCCGCCGGGGGATGGCCGGCCGCCCATCTCGTATAGGCGGCAAACGGCTGCCACCTATACTTCAAATCGCGAGATATTTTTAGTCATTAGCCGCGTGGCGGACCGAAGGGGGTGTGAATGTGCCGGCGTGTATTCTTGGTTCCAAAACGGCAGTCCTGGCAGTCACTGCTGGCCTTGGGGGTTTTGGGGATCCGGCGCCGATCCGGCCAAGTTTCAGCCGTTTTTTTGCGAACCACTGCGCATATGGCCTTCCGTCCTGCAGGCCGTATGCCTTCGGACTGGTTGTACCTGAGTGATCGACTGGGAGGCGCCCCTCCGCGCCGGGAACGGTCTCACCCGGATCCGGGGCAGGTATGCGCGTTTTTGCCACGCCCGGGCCGCCTTCCGTTCTGGTCTGGTTTTGCTTGGCTCTCCGGGTTCTGGGCAAGGCCCTATCCGACAAAATATAGTTATACGAATGTGGGTAAGATGTGCTGATTGGCCGACATATCGCGCATGGAAAAGGAGAACCCGTGGTGGCGAGGGGCGGACAGCATAGACTCCGATGAAAAGATCGTGCAGTGGGCCAAATCAGCGGCAAGGTACGACCCGCCGCTTAGGGCCCGTATGGAGTATGACTTTGAGCCGGACAACACGGTTGTGTACACCCTGAGGGGCCCCCGGCAGACAGGTAAGACCACCCTAGTAAAGCTGCAAATCAGGGACTTGCTCAGCGGGGGTGTCTGTCCGTGGAATATATTCTACTATTCGTTCGACTTGGTACAGACACTCGAATCCATGGCAAGGACGATCGAGGAGTACCTGAAGATGAGTGACAAGACACGCGACAAGCAGAGGCGAACGTACCTGTTCCTAGACGAGCTGACGTCGGTTACGGAGTGGCAGCGGGGAATAAAGTGGCTGGTCGACGTCGGAGATCTTCGCCACTGCACCGTTCTGGTTACCGGATCCCGCGCCATCGACATACTGCGCGGAGCCGATGCCCTCCCGGGCCGGCGTGGCCGCATATCCGGCCCGCACGACCATATATTGTACCCGATGAGCTTTGCCGAGTTCGTCAGGCTGCGCGATGGCGACGTGGCAAAGTTCTTGGACGGACAGGGGTTTTTTCGACCGGGATTCAAGAAGACCATGTTTGCCAACATGACGTGCGGGAGAAAGACGGAGATGCAGGAGATACTGCACGACAGGTTTGGGGACAGGCTGGACTCGTACTTCCGAGAGTACCTGGTGTGCGGGGGGACGCCTCAGGTAGTAGGATACATGATTGCACGCGGACAAATTCCCGGCCACCTGTTTGACAGGTATGTGGAAGGTTTCAGGGCCGACTGGAACGCAAACGAGAGGGATAAGTTGAGCCGTTTCGGCAGCGCCATATGTAATAATCTCTGCTCGGCCGTATCTTGGAATAACCTGAACGACCAAGTCAAACTGGGATCCTGGCAAAAAGCCGAAGAGTATACATTTTTGCTCAAACACACGTCGCTGATTAGCGTGGTTCAAAGGTATGCCGAACGCGACAACAAGACTATGCCACACAAAAACAAAAAAATCTACTTTAATGACCCATTTTATTTTCACATATTCAACCGGCTGCCGGATATGGCAGAACCGTTCCCCGCCACCAAAAAATTCTTGGAGTCGGATGCAGACAGGGGCAGGCTGGTGGAGAACGTCGTTGCGGGCCACTTGGTGCGGTGGGCGTTTGACAACGTCGAAAACCAGCAAAGATTTAGTCCCGACAACTGCATCGGCTACTGGAGGGGTAGTTCGGGCAGGGAGACGGACTTTGTACTGTTCAACGTAGCCGAGTCCGCGGTACCCATAGAGGTGAAGTACAGCAGGCACGTACGCGATGCGGATCTGAGGGGCCTTGACGACTTTCTGGACGTTACGGGCACCAAGACCGGAATAGCGCTCTCACAAAATGAACTCGCTTTTGGGGACAGGCGCGCGCTCGTGCCCGTATCGTTGTTCCTGATGGGCGTGTAGTCTGGGTATGTGTGGGTACCGGAGCCTTGGGCGCCAGCCTAGTAACAAAACGCCCAAACTGGCAATTGTCTAGTTTGCGGCTCTATAGTATCTCTCCGAAGACGTTTCAACCTCCAACTCCTTGGACTCCAGCTGCGCATCGGCGGCTAGGCCGGCCAACGCTTCTTCTACAACATGGGGAGGAATATTATCACCATTGAATTCATGCACGCGGCCGATATCAGGCAGCATATTGTGCAACTCATTTGCCGAGTATCCCATGGGAGAGTTTTCGCGGAGGAAGGAGAGTATCCCTTTTGCCAGCGGGGTATATGCCACTCCGGACTTCCACTCCTCGGGCGTAACGGGCATACTGGGGGTATTCGTGCCATGAATATATTTTTTTGCGCCGTCAGAGAAGGATCATCTAACGTTTCCGGCCATGATGGGGGACCGACCGTGGCAAGCCATATTACACAGTATGTTGGAATGTGTGTATGTACATAACCAGCGCCGATCTCGCGGGCGACGAAGCTGGTACCCTGCCCAGATTGAATCTGGGTGTCAAGAATCTCGGTCCCGTGGAGAGCGCCAACATATCCCTGAAGCCGTTGACGATACTGCTGGGCCCCAACAACTGCGGCAAGTCCCACATTGCCAAGCTTATACATTCGGTGGTCAGCTGCGAGGCCAAGACCAGTACACACAGATTCCTTCCTTTCAGTCCGCCCCGTGCAGTGAGGCAGAAGGTTCTAGACATGGCCAAATGCATAGATGGCGGGCAGGTGGCTTGCTCGGATGTTGCCGTAGACCTGATGAAGGCATACATGTCTAGATTCTTCCCGACGGTCCTTCTGGGCAACCTCTCCGCTGCAGCATGGGGAGATATCGTACGATACGGCTCAAGGTCCTGCTCCATAGCCATACATTCCGGAGTAATAAACAGTCAGGTACGCGGACACACAAAACCACGAGCCGTGAACGTGACCGCCCCCACCATCTGTGTAGACCCGATGCTCAAGATTCCGTACTCGTCAGACGACATGTTTCGGTTTGACGGTGAAAAGAACGAGCTGAGATACCGCATACCACAACCCAGAATTTCATACACACAGCATCTGGAAGCTATGATGGCCGCGCTGGCAAGTCTCTTTGAATACCATGCCATACAAAATACATTCCGCGACTCCTTCTACATACCCAGCGAGAGAGCGGGCGTACCGGAAATGTACAAATCTGCAATAGGTGGCATCCTTGACACCACGGCTTCTCCCGACGGTGCCAGCCGCTCCACTACGCTAGAATTTATTGCGCGACTGCTCTTCTTGAGCAACACGCGTGGCGTATTTGCCGATGCGGTGGACAACATGCAACATGCCATGACGGGTGGCAGAATTAGCGTCTCGCGCCACGAGATGGGACACGTCTCGGACATCCATTACGAGTATGAGGGTCACAAGACTCCGGTTCATGCATCATCGTCCTCGATCAAGTCTATATCTCCCCTGCTCTTGCTATTAAAACACGACATAACCAACCGCGATCTGCTCATACTGGAAGAGCCGGAGACCAATCTCGACTTGGAAAACCAGACGCGCCTGGCCGCATTTGTCGCCAGGCTGGTGCGACTGGGTCTTTGCATAGTGGTGACCACTCACAGTACCCATTTTGTAGACAAGCTGAGCAACTGCCTTAGGTCTGGCATGCTGCACGATGCCGGACACGGGTACTCGGCAGTAAGCGAGGATGAGTCCATATCGCGCGATAAACTTGCGGTATACCAGTTCATCAGATCCAACAGCACCGAAGGATACACGACTAAGCCTGCCGAGTTGACCGAGTACGAGGGTATACGTGCGCCCGAATTCACAAAGACAGATGATAATCTGTATGAAGAGCTGCTTGCCCTTGACCGGCAGGCCAACAACGAGATTGACAATGGATAGCAGCATGCTACAAAAAATCAAGAACCAATATGGTGGGGGCCGTAGTTGCTCTGAGACTGGTACGGGGTGCAGTATAAATCTATATGATCTAAATTGCATTGTATTAAAAGGCGAGGGGCAGGCACAAAACTCTGAAAAAATGTGCGACTGTTTTATATTTGACGACAGAAACACGTTGACAGTACACTTGGTTGAGTTAAAGTCAAAAACGTCGCATGCATCTGACATTAAAGAAAAATTTGAAAACAGTCTGAACAGATGCAATCATATACTAGCAAGGATCAGTCCAAATAAACAGTACACGCCAAAGCTGGTCTTGGCTGCCTGCAGTTATCGTCGTCCTGAAAAACAAATACTAAGACAAATGGTGATCAGAGTTAACGATAAGCCGTACCGCCTGAATCTTAAAGTATGTGGGTTAAAACTCTCCAGCCTTTGCAAAGCTAAACAGTAGCCAGCAGCATAGTAGTTAACTACAGAGATCGCCATTGCGTGTAGCAAAGACGGAGGTTTGCACGCAAATCATCTGCGTTCGACCCGCCCCTAGGCCCTGCCGTGTCCCGCCAGCAGGGCCTTGGTGCTTGTAGATCCTACCCGACGCTGCCCCCCTTTGGACGGGCCGGACATCAGCGCACTGCGCACCATGTCCCGCAGGACGGGGGGTATGTCGTAGTGGTCGGCTCGCCCAAACCGGCTAGGAATGCGGACGTTCCGGACCATCACCCTTCCCTTGGCGAACCGGTGCTGGTTCCGTAC
>JAGWAW010000165.1 GCA_021296165.1 Nitrosopumilaceae archaeon
CGCCCATATATGATCGTGCCTGTTGTCAAGCACCCAGTCATCTTAGGCTGGTTGTGGAGGGGGGGTTGAGTGTGTACTACAGCTTCGCCCGGCGGTGCGGCCGGTGCGGCGCCCTAGGGGCGCAGTACGTAATGCATAGCGTCAATTCTCTACCTGAGGCCCCAACGGGCCATCACTCGGTCCTCCAGCCGCTTGAAGACGAACCCGTCTATACCTATTCCTATGCCCATTATTATTATCATGATTCCTATTATCTGACTGACGTCGTTCAGCTGCCTGCCGGCGTTCAGCAGGAATCCCAGCCCCAAGTACGAGAAGAGCAGCTCGGCGCCTATCACCCCCCTCCATGCAAATGCCCAGCCCTGCTTGAAACCGGATATCATGTACGGGAACGCCGCCGGTATCAGCACACCGGTTATCATCTTGCCTCCTCGGGCCCCGATGTTCCGGGCGGCCTCTACGTAGTGTGGGTTGATGTTCTTGACTCCTGAGCTGACGTTTATCGTTACGGCAAAGACGGCGCCCACCGCCGTCACGAATACTATGCCCGCATCAGTCAGCCCAAACCACAGTATGGCCAGCGGTACCCACGCCACCGACGGTATGGACTGGAGCCCCAGCACTAGAGATCCTATGGTCTGGTCTACTATGGTGATTCGGGCCATGAATATCCCCAGAACCAGTCCCCCGGCCGCCGCTATCACAAAGCCGGTGACTAGCCTGGCCAGGCTGGTGCCGATACCATGGAAGATGCTGCCGTCGCTGGCCATGTACACTAGGTCTTCCACGACGTCGTATGGGGAGGGGAATATGTTCTCTGGCCACACGTCTGCCATGGCCAGGGCCTGCCAGCCGGCGATCAGGGCAGCGTAAAAGACTCCCTTCTTGACGAATACAGGTATGGTCATACCCCTTCCCGGCAAAGCTCCGAACGGATCTCGTTCTGTATCGGGACCAGTTCGTGGTCGTCGCTGGTCCGGGGTCTTCCGTTGCCCACCTCGATTATCTTTCTGATACGGGACGGCCTCTTGCTGAACACGGCTATGCGCGTACCCATCACGGATGCCTCTACTGCGTTGTGCGTCACGAAGAGTATGGTCTTGCCGGTCTTCATCCATATGTCCTGCACCTCGCCCAGAAGTCGGTCCCGTGTGGGTATGTCCAGCGCCGAGAACGGTTCATCCATCAGCAGCATTCGTGGCTCCATCACCAGGGCCCGAGCTATGGCCACTCTCTGCTTCATGCCTGTGGAGAGCTGGTGTATGTACGAGTCGGTGAAGTCCGCCAAGTGCATCATCTCTAGGTATTTGTCAGACGACTTGGACCTTTCCTCGGCGGGGACGCCGGCCACCCGGAGCCCGAACTCCACGTTGTCCCGGACGTTCAGCCATGGAAAGAGGGCCCCTTCCTGGAATATCATGATCCTCTCCGGGCCGGTGCCGGACACCGGCTTGCCGTCAAAGGTTATCTGACCCTCGTCGGGGGTCTCCAAGCCCGCCACCAACCTCAGAAACGTGGACTTGCCGCATCCTGAGGGTCCTATCAGCGAGACGATCTCCCCGTCTTGGATGTCCAGATCTATGTGGTCGAGGGCCCGCATGGGCCGATTCTTATGGGTAAAGTACTTTGCCACACCACGGGACTCAAGCATCGCCATCTTGCGTCTCCATGTATAGTCCATTTAGGTCATAGCCGTCCCTGCCCAAGTATCCCAGCCCATCGGCACGCAGGGCGAACGTCTCGATGGACTCCTTCAGTGGGTCCGCGGTGAAGAGTATGTTGGACATGGACTCATCTATTATGTCGTCAGGGAACGGCCTGCCCAGCTCCGATTCGACATACCTGTTGAAGGCGTCACGAGCATCGCGGGGGTTGTCGTTGATCCACTCTATCATGGAGTAGTGTGCATCCAGCCACTTGGATACTGCCTCGGGGTTCTCTTCTATGAACTGGCCGCGGGCTACCAGCACCACCGAGGAGAACCTCCCGTCGGGCCACAACTCCTCCTCTCGGAAGAGCCTCTGGCCGTCCAACTCGTTCACCAGCATGGTGGCCCAAGGTTCTGGCACCCAGGCGGCGTCCAGCTCACCCTTGGCAAAGAGGGTATAGGTGTCGGGGTTGGCTATGTTCAATACAGTGACGCTTCCACCCTTCTCGGCGGGTGCCATGCCGTTCTCGGCCAGGTAGCTGCGCAGGGATATGTCCTGAGTGTTGCTTATCTGGGGGGCTGCCACCCTCTTTCCGCGCAGATCCTCGGCCAGTACAATGCCCGAGTCTGGATGCACCACCATACT
Source organism: Nitrosopumilaceae archaeon (assembly GCA_021296165.1). Classification (GTDB taxonomy): domain Archaea; phylum Thermoproteota; class Nitrososphaeria; order Nitrososphaerales; family Nitrosopumilaceae; genus VYCS01. The sequence goes on from JAGWAW010000165.1 coordinate 2,295, forward strand.
ACTCCCGCCGCTGGCCGCTCCCGCCAGTATGTGGATGTTCCTGTCAGATGACTTGAGAAAACCGTTTATCGCCGGCCCCGGTCCCACGTATGCCATGTCGATGGAGCCCGAGAAGAGCGCCTCAATGGCTTGGGGGCCGCTGTCGAACAACCTGACCTCCAGCCGAGTGCTGTTACCGATATTCCTTTCGAAGGATCCCGTCTCCATTCCCACAACGGGAACCGCATGGGCTATGTTGGGAAAGAAAGCAACCCTGATGGGATCTTCGGCGGTGTCGTTCTGGACCGTCGCGTACCATGCCGTCACTGCCAAGGTCAGGGCTGCCCCAGCCGCCGCCGCGTACATGGGTTTCATGGGCTTGGCTCCGCCGATGTCGATAAATAACAACCGGTTTTTAGCTCCGACTAATCGGCTCCACCACACAGAACCCATATGATTCTAATTTAAGATTATACGGATATGGTGCACACGTGCTCAGTTACTCTGCAATTCGGATAGGATCTCAGCATCTCAGATCGGCTGTTGGCGCGGACTGGTGTAGAATGGCGCCATTTGGCAATACACGGTGGTGCTGGGCTGTGGGCCGTGCGCCGGAAATTGGGGGGTTGAGCGTGTGCGGCGGGAGGCTGCCTAGTCCCGTAAGTAGTTCACCCCACGACGAAAAACATGATAGCAAAACTACGGTCATAGACCTATCATCAGGCGC
>JAGWAW010000166.1 GCA_021296165.1 Nitrosopumilaceae archaeon
AGCCATGCCGGTACCGTACTCTGACATGCGCATACGGATTTGGATAAAGATCAGAGGGGTGGACCTGACTTGTTACGCATTGCGGGAGGAACCACGCACAGCGACACTCTTATACTGGAAGCGGATGTCCCGCCTTCGTGTCGGTGGAGAACCTAGCCGAGTTTATCCGCATACTGGAGAAGAGCGGCGAGCTGCGCAGGGTGGATGTGGAGGTGGACGCGCACCTGGAGATATCCGAGATACTGCGCCGCACCATGTACTCCGGTGGCCCGGCAGTCCTGTTCACGAACGTGCGGGGTTCGGACATGCCCGTGCTGGGCAACGCCTTCGGTTCCATGAGGCGCCTGGAGCTGGGTTTGGAGATGACCGACTTTACCCAGATCGGCGAGCGCATAGTCTCCATGACGAAGATGGACGTGCCCTCGGGCATGCTGGGGAAGCTGCGAAAGCTGCCCGAGCTCTCCAAGATGACAGATTCCTTCCCAAAGCCACAAAAGTCCGGCCCCGTATCGGAGGTGACCGGCGAGCGTCCGTCCTTTGACACCCTTCCCATACTAAAGACCTGGCCCAAGGATGCGGGCAGGTTCATCACGCTGGGGTTGGTGGCCACCAAACACCCCGAGACCGGCACCCGCAACTTAGGCGTATACCGCATGCAGATCATAGACGAGACCCACGCCATAATGCACTGGCAGAAGCATAAGAGGGGGGCGCACCATGGTGACATCGCCGGGGATCGGGGGGAGCGGATACCGGCTGCCGTGATCATAGGCGGGGATCCGGCCACCGTCTTCTCTGGGGTGGCTCCTGTCCCAGAGGGACTGGACAAGTACCTCTTTGCCGGGATAACCCGCAGGCGGGGGATACGCACTATCCCCTGCAGGAGCATAGACCTGGACGTCCCTGCCGAGGCAGAGATAGTCCTGGAGGGGTACGTGGATCCGTCCGATCTGCGCACCGAGGGACCTTTCGGGGACCACACCGGATACTACACCCCCCCGGAGCCGTACCCGGTGTTTACGCTGACGGGCATGATGCGGAGGCGCAGTCCCGTATACCTTACCACAATAGTGGGCAAGCCGGTGCTGGAGGACGCCTACATAGGCAAGGTGATAGAGCGCTCGTTCCTGCCCCTGATGAGGATGTTCCACCCCGAGATAGTGGACTTTGCGATGCCGGCGTCCGGCTGGTTTCAGGGGATGGCCATCATATCCATCAAGAAGCGGTACCCCGGCCAGGCGCGCAAAGTCATGATGGGGTTGTGGGGTACTGGCCAGCTCTCCCTCACCAAGATATTCGTGGTGGTGGACCATGACGTCAACGTGCACGACATCAACGACGTCATCTGGGCTATCACAACGCGGGCGGACGCGGCCCGGGACACCATGATCGTGGAGAATGCCCCCACCGACAACCTGGATCCGGCATCCCCCTTGGTGAACCTGGGCTCCAAGATGGGCATAGATGCCACCCAGAAGACCCCGCAGGAGGGGTTCGCCCGGCCGGTGCAGGAGCAGGTGACCCCGGATCCGGAGACGGCCGACAGGGTGGACTCGCGCTGGGCCGACTACGGCCTATAGCATGTTGTAAAAGTTGTCCCGCTCGGTCGGAACGTATCCGGCCTGGAGTACGGCCCCCTTTATGCGGGAGTCGGTGAGCTCGGTGGAGCGGGCTCCGGTACAGGAGACCACCTCTTCGCCTATGAGGGTCCCACCAAAGTCGTTGGCCCCGTACGCCAGGGCCATCTGGGCCATGCCTATGCCGTTGGTGAGCCAGGACGATTGTATGTGGGGTATGAGGCCGTCGTAGACCAGCCTTGCTATGGCGATCATCTTGAGCAGCCGCAGTCCACCGGTGCCGTGGGTCACGGTGCCGTCGGCCTGCAGCAGCGTGTTGTTGGGCTCAAAGTTCCAGGGTACGAACGCCATGAAGCCCCCTGTCTTCTCCTGAAGCCGGACTATGCTGTACATGTGCTCGACTATGTCCTGGTATGACTCCACGTGCCCGTACATCATGGTGGCCGACGCGGGGAGCCCCAGGCTGTGGGCCTCCTCCATTATGCGCAGCCAGTCGTTGCTGGATATCTTCTTGGGACTGATTATATCCTTGACGCCGTCCACAAGTATCTCTGCTCCGGCCCCCGGGACGGACTGGAGGCCAGCGTCCTTCAGCCGGGACAGCACCTCGAGGGTGGACGTCTTCTCCACCCTGGCTATCATGTCTATCTCCGAGGCGGAGAGGCCGTGCACGCCCACCTGAGGGAACTCTGACCGTATGGCCGAAAACGCCTCCTCGTAGTACTCTATCCTCAAGGCGGGGTTGTGGCCGCCCTGAATCAGAACCTGACGTATGCCGAACATCTCCCAGGCGGTCTTTACCCGGGCCCTTATCTGGGAGAGCGTGAGGGTGTAGGCCTCGGCATGCGTAGGGGGTCTGTAAAAGGCGCAGAACTTGCAGTCGGTGACACAGACGTTGGTGTAGTTGAGTATGATGTTGTTGATGTATGTGGCCGTCTTGCCAAACCTCCTCCGGGCAAGGACGCCGGCAGCCTCCCCGATCATGTGTATGTCGTCTGACTCCAGCAGCCTGAGGCAGTCGTCCTCCGAGGGCCTCCTGCCTTGCAGGGCGTCATCCAGTATGTGCCCTATGTCGCTGGTGAGAATCTGCTTTGTAATGCTCAAGGGCGGTCTTTGGTAATTCCTTCCACTTGGTATTTAATCCTTAGAGGTTTGGCTTCCTGTAGGACGGGTGGCCGGACTGCATTGGGAATGTGGATGCCTGACGGCTCATCGTGCCTACTGCCTTAACGCGCCGTCCATAGAATTGTAGGTTCCAAGCGCCGTTGCCATTCAGTTCTAGACTACTGACTGCTCTTGCGAGCACCTCAACAGCTAGGCCAAAATTAGGTCAAACTAATCACCACACTGTGCGGGCATCAGGCGATCCAGCCACAAAAATCCGTCCA
>JAGWAW010000167.1 GCA_021296165.1 Nitrosopumilaceae archaeon
CACTTGGGACGGCTGCGTATCGACATCTGGTCACAGAGCCATTTTTGAGGCGGTTTTTGTCAAAGTCGGGAGGCAGAACCGAGCAGTCTGGCCTCGACACCTGCGTTTGCACGAGAACCTACCAGGCCTTGAACAAAAAAAGCTGGAATAGTGACCAGCCACGCTACGCACACTCGCATCCGGCCGCCACATTGAGCAGCCTTACCATCGTCTTCAACTGCTCGTCATACCACGCCTGCAGCCACTCGGGCAGGTTCAAATCCGGCAAAAAGAACCCCGAGGCAAAAACGTAGCCGCCCATCTCCGACAGCCACAACATCTCCGCCAAGACCACTCCCGGTTCCGGTTCGAAATGGTGCAGCAGCCACAAACCATCACACTCTCCCAAGTGCTCCAGCAGGCTTTCGCGCGTGTAGCCGGCTTGGGACGGATCAAAGGTCCCCTCTCCCTCCAGCTCCGGAAAGTCTGACGAGGCTACGGTCACAAAGTCGTCCGTACCCAAAACGAACACGAACGGATCAAACATGTCCGAGCCGCTTATCTGCTCGAAAGCGTCTGTGCCGTTTATCGCGAACATATCCTGGGCTTGGGCCACTGACCGGTATGCCGCCTCCGTGCTCGACTCCTCGGCCAATGCAACCGGAGCCAGCATGGCTAGTGCCGCAATACACACCATCATAATCTTCTGCATTGCCATCATGCTAGGCGCGTGTTGTTATAAACAGCGCGAAGTGTCGACGGGGACTTTCCAATTGAATGAATTTGGTTCGCTTATATCCCAAATGTTGGAGGCAACTGATCGGGCCGCGCAACCATCCCGACAGCATTTCAGCGTTGGCGGCATCAAAATGCACGACAACGGAGCCAAATGGCCGCGTGGCCGGCTATGTGATCAAGCCTGTCCTCGAATTGATCCAGAACCATGCGGTCCGGTCGCTCCCCGTGCCTTGGTGGTGCCAGCATCCGTCCTTTGCCTCTTGCCGCCCCGCCTCTCGATTCACCTGGCCGGATCGGCATCCTTAATGTGGAGCGGCCACCCCCGTGCGGTCGAATATCTCTGCCCCGTCTTCCGGCCGTATTCCCACTCCCTCTGCAGCAGGCAGGCCTCCAGAATTAGATGGAGCTTGAGGCACACGCGAGTTCTGGGTCATGCGGAGTCGTCTAGGGCTGCGGATGTCTGGCACGGTATCCGGTCATCGGTGTGGTGGGCTGCCAACGGGTGAGAAATGCATCAACCATAACAATTCCTGTGCAGTACGCCGGCAAGTCTTAGGCTCATACGGCGCTCCTGAGATGCGGCACCGTAGCGGCGCCCCATATGGTTTGGCATGCGGGCGGCTGGCCGCCTACTGGAAAGGATCTATGAATGGGCAGTTGACTATGTGGTCCGCATTCATGGGCCGGGCTATGTTGACGGTCAGAGCCTCCTCTCCGCGGTAGTGGTCTATGTCAGCCCGCGTCTCCAAGAGCAGGGCGTCGGCCGGGTCGTTCCACTCCACGATATAGATGCGCCACATGGGGCTATACCCCTCGTCTCCGGGAGCAGCCGAGGCTATGCCCGGCTGGAAGCCTAAGGGGCCTGTACTTTTCAGGCCGTTGGCGAACTGGAAGAGGTCGACTGCGGCCGGGTTGGTGATCAGCGGCGCCGTTGGAGGGGTGTGTAGCACTCCCATCATCGCAGCGGGGTCGGACGGAACCGCATCGGTCACGATATAGTATATGGTGCCGCCGTCCGGCCCCCATCCCCGATGGGCCACGAACGTGACGGTCATCTCCTCCTCGTCTATCATAGTAATCTGGCCCCCGCCATACTCCATGTCATTGGTTATCTCGGGGCTGTCGCGCACCTGCATCTGGCCGCCGGGCCACACTATCTGGGGCGCGTTGACCACTATGCCGGCATCCTCCATGGTCATCCTGCCCGCCTCTATGGCATCCTGCACGTCGGAGGCGAACTCCAACGGGGCCTGCTTCTGGCCCGGCCTCCAAGTCACCTCTATCATCTTGGAGAGGGCGTTGTACTCCTCTTGGTCGGGCGTGGACGTGAACACCTCGTCCTGATACCCGTACAGCCCCTCGCCGGCAACCCCGTTGGTGAAGACGTACATTGTGTTTAGGGTGTCTCCGGGGGCGCTGGCCAGCGGCTCGGCCACCTCGATACGCCATCCCTGCAGCTCGGAGACCGTCTCGGCCCACTCCGCGTCGCTGGCGTCGGTCAGTATGTACAGCAGCCGCCCGCCGTCCTGCAGTCCGGCGTGGAGCGGAATGGTGGCCGGCACGCTGGCGCGGGCCAGACTAACGGACGGTTCGGGCTCCGCCCGGACGGGATTCTGGAGTGATATCTCGGTGGGATTGCCCCGGATCCAGCCATCCACCGACACGGTGGCGACGAACTCATCGCCTCCCGTATGCAGTGCCAAGGCTGCCCCCGTATACTCGAACGAGCCGGCCTTGGTGTCTGGGCTGATCAGCGTCCAGCCGTACACGGTCTCCCCGTCCACGGTCCAAGTGGGCTGGCCCTTGGCATCCTCGGAATCAATCTCGTGCAGCACCACAATCTGCACGTTGGCGCTGGCCGTATACGTCATGGAACCGTCATATATGGTGCCCTTGTTGGGGGCTAGTATCATCGCCAGCTGGTGCCCCTCGTGGCCTATGCCCGGCGAGGGGGACGACACCACCGTCTGGGTAAAGTGGAACTTTTTGTTGTCGGCGGCGGCCTGCTCCGATCCGGCCGCCAAGAACAGCCCGCCGGCCACCACTCCCAGCAGCGCGGCGTACAATATACGGTTCAACGGGTTTGCTCATTCCACACCGTACTTAAGAATGTTTTTTGCCAGCTAAGGTACACACTCAACCCCTCGCCTGTTTGGAAAGCATGATCTTGGCACATCGCCAAACCCCCGCGTATCGGCAATGCCTG
>JAGWAW010000015.1 GCA_021296165.1 Nitrosopumilaceae archaeon
CATAGCCACCCAGCTGGTCCGGTTCCGCAGGCGGATCTCCCCCTACAAGGGAGAGAAGAACATGGACACGCCCCCCAACATCACCATAGTCAGCCTTGTGATACTAGGCGCGACGATGTCCTTCCTCTTCTTTTTGGTGGACTTGGCCATAGGGGCCACCTCCACGGTCTCGGACATACATACCATATACGAGGCGGCCATCTCAGGCGACTACGGGCCGCTGGCCATAAGCATGGTCTTCTCCGTCATAGCCGGGTTTGTGGTGGTGGGCGTCATCGGCAGGGCGCGCAAGGTACGGGAGATCACCCGGGGCGTGGGCGCCATAAACATAGGGAACATCCGAAAAAAGTTCTCCAAGGACGGCGCCAAGACCGCGGCGGACACGCTGGGACTGGAGCCCGGGGCCCTCATACACGTCGGAGAGAAGAGGGTAGACAGGACATGGTTCTCGGCCATAAGGTACGACCGGGACGACTACGCCGAGGTCTCCAAGACGTACGACATCGACGAGTGCATGGACATAAGCAAGCGGGATGTCAACTGGCTCAACATGACAGGCGTGCACGACGCCGAACACGTCCAGAGATTGGGCGAGATGTTCAGGCTGCACGAGCTGCACCAGGCCGACATAATGAACACCGAGCTGCGCCCCTCGATGCACGCCAGCCCCCACAACATATTCATGACGCTGAAGATGCCCCGCTTCGACGGCGACGGCAACCTGATCATAGAGCACATAAGCCTGGTGCTGAGTGCAGACCATGTCGTATCATTTCAGGAGGCCGAGGGCGACGTCTTCGACAGGGTGCGCGAGAACATCAGGGAGTCCCGGGGCGAGTTCCGGAACATGGGAAGCGACTATCTGGCGTACGCCCTCATTGACGCCATCGTGGACAACTTCTTTGTGATAATGGAGAACATAGGTTCCCAGACCGAGGACCTGGAGCAGAAGCTGATGAGCAACCCCGGCCCCGAGACACTCCAGGTGATATACTCCCTCAAGCGCCAGATGGTCACGCTCCGCAAGGTGATATGGCCAATGCGCGAGGTCATAAACGGCCTGGAGAGGAGCGACTCGCCGCTCATACGGGACACCACAAAAGAGTACCTGAGGGACGTCTACAACCACACCGTGCAGACCATGGACACTATCGAGTCCCTGCGGGACATGGTGGGCGGAATGCTGGACACCTACCTCTCCAGCGTCAGCAACAAGATGAACGAGGTCATGAAGACGCTAACCGTCATAGCCAGCATATTCATCCCCATCACATTCATCGCCGGAATATACGGCACCAACTTTGCGTATGTGCCCGAGCTGGAATGGGAAGGGGGCTACTTTGTCATGCTGGGTATCATGGGCTCCATATCCGGCGTGATGCTGCTCTGGTTCAGGAGGAAGGGATGGCTGTGAACGCTGCGCGCACCGCCTACCAGATACTGGAGGGGGGCGAAGTCCGGGGAGCAGCGGTATTTCAGTCGTTTATAATGGCCCTGATAGCTCTGAACGTCCTCTCCGTCATAGTGGAGACCGAGGAGTGGGTGCGCGTGCAGTACGGGACGTACCTGGAATGGTTCGAGGTGGTGTCGCTGTGCATCTTTGCGGGCGAGTACGCCCTGCGGCTGGCCCTGTACCGGATGCGCGGAGACAGGCGGAGGTTCGCCCTGGCGCGATTCGCGGTGTCGCCCATGATGCTGGTGGACCTTGTCGTCATAATGCCCCTGTTCCTGCCCTTTCTGGCGGCGGACACCCGCATGGTACGGATACTGCGCCTCCTGAGGATCTTTGCCATCTTCAAGCTTGCCAGGCTGACCGACTCGATGGCCGAGTTCGGCGACGTGATCAGGGCCCGGGCCTCGGACCTGACGCTCGCCTTCTTCGTGCTGTTTCTGGTGCTGATACTGGCATCCAGCATGATGTACTATGCGGAGCGGGACGCCCAGCCGGAGGTATTCTCCAGCATACCCGCGTCGATGTGGTGGGGCGTGGTGACGCTCACCACCATAGGGTACGGCGACACGGTACCGGTCACGCCACTGGGCCGGGCCATAGGCGCCGGGGTGGCCATACTGGGGATAGCCGTGTATGCCATTCCCACCGGGATTATGGCCACCGCCTTCAACGAGTACCGCCGGCGCGGGAGAGGCGGCGGCTCCTGCCCGCACTGCGGCAGGAGCATCGAGCGGTGAGCCGGAGGCTCACCCCACCTTCCGGAGTATTATCACCGTGTTGGTATCTGCCACGCCCGGCGTACGACGCAGCCCGTCTATGCCGTCGTTTATGGCAGGTATGGTATCGGCGCCCATTATCACCAGGATGTCATACTGGCCGGTGATCTCGTATACCGTCTCGGCGCCCTCCATGCGCGCCAGATCCTCGGATATGCGGGCGGTGTCGCTGCCCGACTCCACCGAGACCAGCACCACGGCGCTGGCCCCCCGGGCCCCCCGCTCCATGGTGAAGCGCCTGATGGTCCCGTCGGAGGCCATCCGCTCCACCCGGCGCCGGGCCTCAGACTCAGATACGCCTACGCGCCTTCCCAGCTCCGCATACGGGAGGCGCCCGTCCCCGGCCAGCTCGGAGAGAAGCCGGCGGTCCAGCCCATCGGCGGGCCCCCCCGGCAGGCTACCGGACATTCCGCCTCTCCTCCTCGGAGCGCAGCGCCCCCTCCAGCCCCTCCAGAACCGCGTCGGCCTGCTCCATGGACAGCACCAGGGGCGGCAGCATCCTCAGCACGTTGCGGCCAGAGTACAGCATGAGGACACCCCGCCCTATGAGGTCGTGGAGCACCTCCCGGACCTCAAAGCGCATCTCCACCCCGATCATCAGGCCCAGGCCCCGGACCTCCCGTATTATGCGGTGCCGCCCGGCCATCCTGTTCAGCTCAGAGATCAGGTGGGAGCCCACGCGCCCCGCGTTCCCGGCCAGGTCGTCCTGCACTATAGAGTCCAGGGCCGCCTTTCCGGCGGCGCACGAGAGCGGATTTCCCCCGAAGGTGGAGGAGTGCTCCCCCTTGGATATGCGGGACAGTATCTCGGGCCGGGTCAGGGTGGCGCCCAGCGGGACGCCGCCGGCCACGCCCTTGGCCACGCACATTATGTCCGGTATGACATCCCAGTGCGATGCGGCCCACATCTTGCCGGTGCGCCCCAGGCCCGACTGCACCTCGTCGAATGCCAGCAGGATGTCCCGCTCGTCGCACAGCTCCCGCAGCTCCCGCAAAAAGCCGTCGGGTGCCACGTGTATGCCGCTCTCGCCCTGGACCGGCTCCACTATTATCATGCCCGTGTCCCCGGTGACGTGGTCCCGGACCGAGTCGATGTCGCCGAACCCGGCGAACGAGACCCCCTCCAGCAGTGGCGAGAACGGCTTCCTGTACTTTGGGTTGAAGGTCAACGAGAGAGCCCCCATGGACTTGCCGTGGTATGAGCCCCGCATCGCCACTACGCCCTTCTTGGATGTGTACTTGCGGGCGAACTTTATCGCCGCCTCCACCGACTCGGCACCGCTGTTGTTCAGGTGTATGCCGGTGAGCCCGGCGGGGGCCACCTCTGCCAGCGCCTCCAAGAAGGCCTCGCGGGTGCGGTTGTACAGCGAGCTGTGCACCGTTATGACCCTGCCGGCCTGCTCCCGGATGGCCGCCACCACCATATCGTTGCAGTGGCCCACCACGGCCACGCCGTACCCCCCCATCATGTCTATGTACTCCCGGCCGGACTCGTCCCACACCACGGCCCCCCGGGCCCGCTCCACCGTGACCGGGAACCTCTGGTACAGGTTTCCGGTGTACGAGTCCTCACCCATCGCGGATCACCGTGCACTCATCCCCAGCCAGGGCCCGCTCCAGAGGCCTCTCCCGGCGGCCGGATGCTATGGCGGCACTCTCCACGCCCATCTCCAGGGCCTCAACGGCGGCCAGTATCTTCTTTTCCATCCCCGGACCCACCTTGGGGCGGACGTCCCGGGCCTCCTGGAGCGTGAGTCCGGGGACCAGCGCGCCGTCCATCATGAGTCCGTCCACGTCGGTGATGAACACCACGGCGTCGGCCCCGACGGCTCCGGCCACGTACGCGGCGGCCCTGTCCCCGTCCACGTTCAGCGACTCGAACTCCTCGCTCAGCGCCACCGGCGAGACCACCGGAACCATCCCCCGCTCCAGGAGCGACCCCAGAAACTCGCCGTTCACCTCGGTGATGCGGCCGGTGTACCCCCCGTCGATGGCCTGCGGGCGCCCCCGCTCGTTCACTACTACCAGGCGCTTCTTCCGCCGGGCGCGTATTATCTGCGCGTCGGCGCCCGCCAGCCCCACGGCGGGTATGCCGCTCTTCTGCAGCATCCGCACTATCCCCTGGTTGATGCGGCCGGACATCACCATGGTGAATATCTCGGCGGTCTCCATGTCGGTGTAGCGGCTGCGTATTCCTCCCGGCGACGTCACGAAGCGGGGCTCCTTTCCCAGCTGGGCGCAGACCCTGCTGACCTCCTTGCCGCCTCCGTGCACCACCACCACGCCCCCGGGGGCCAGGGCCGCCACGTCGGCTACGAATGAGTGGTGCAACCCGTCCACTATGCTGCCGCCCACCTTTACGGTGATCATACCGGCGTCAGCGGCGTGTACCGGAGCCCCTCCATCTCGTCGAATCCGCACATCACGTTGAGGTTCTGCACCGCCGAGCCGGCCGCCCCCTTCATCAGGTTGTCCGACGCGGACAGGGCTATGAGCCGGCTGTTGTCCTCATCCAGGTCAAAGCCGACGTCGCAGAAGTTGGAGCCGACCAGGAACTTGGGATCTGGAAACTTGTATAGTCCCTTCTTGTCCCGGATGAGGCGGACGAACCTCTCCTCACCGTACGCCTCCCTGTATATGCGCCAGACAGACTTTTCGTCCGTGTCCTGGGTCAGGAAGGTGTGGTTCGTGCACAGTATTCCCCGTACCACATCCACCGCATGAGGACTCATCGACACCCGTATCTTTGAGCCGGCCGCCTCTGAGAGCTCCTGCTCTATCTCGCCGGTGTGGCGGTGGCGGGCCGGCTTGTAGGGCCGTATCACCCCGGCGCGCATGGCGTGCGCCGTACCCTGTCCGGAGCCAGCCCCCGAGGACCCTATCTTGGAGTCCACCACGATGTGGTCTGTGTCTATCATCTTGTGCCGGACCAGCGGCTCCAGCGCCAGCACCGAGGTCACCGCCATGCACCCGGGGCAGGATACAAGCTGGGAGTCTTTGATCTGGTCGCGGTGCAGCTCCGGAACCCCGAAGACGGATTTCTTCAGGTACTCTGGGTGCGGGTGCTCCCAGCCGTACCACTTGTCGTAGGCCGCCGGGTCGTGCAGGCGGTAGTCGGCGCTCAGGTCTATGATGCGGATGCCCCGGTCGTAGAATGCCTTCACTATCTCGGTTGCACTTCCATGGGGGACCGCCGTTATTATGATATCGCACCGGTCCGACATGCGGTCGTAGTCCAGCTCCGAGAAGACCATATCGGTGAACCCCCGGAGGCTGGGCTGGATACGGTGCAGGTACTGCCCTGCATACTGCCTAGAGGTTACGGCGGTGATCTCCACCTGCGGGTGGTTCACCAGCAGTCGGAGGGTCTCCCCCCCAACGTATCCAGATGCACCCACCACACCCACACGCATGGGGCCGGGCGCCGCGTGGTGTAATTTATTTCCTGACACAGGATACGGCGTACCGCACCATCATACCGGGTATGTCCGCGTCGGCCACCTCCGATATGCCGCGGAACTCCACCGTGTTGTTGACCTCATGCACCAGCACCCCCCGGACCGGATCCTCCATCATGTCTATGCCCAGAATGCCGCCGCCCACCGCCTCTGAGGCGCGCGAGGCGATCTCGCCAAGATCTCCGGTGTGCTCGCACGGCTGCGGAGCCCCTCCGGCGGAGACGTTTGTGCGGAAGCCGTCGGCGGAGCGGTACATGGCGGCCACCGGCTCGTGGTCTATGGTTATGACCCGGATGTCCCGGGGAGGGCGGTCCACCACCTCTTGAAGATAATAGATGCGGTCCAGTGGAGAGTCGGTCACTGTACGTATCTCTATGACCGCGTCGGCTGCATCGCGGTCCCGCAGCGGCATGACACCCCGCCCCCAGCTGCCTACCACCGGCTTTATCACCTTGGGGTATCCCGCACTCTCCAGCGCCTCCAGGGCCGCGCCGCTGGAGAAGGCAAAGTCCGTCTCGGGCGTGGGCACATTGCGCTTCTTGAGAAGCAGCGACACGAACATCTTGTTGCCACATGTGCTGGCCACGTCAAACCGGTTTATCACGGGCACCCCCAGAAATTCCAAGTACGAGGTGTAGTGGAGACCCCGATAGTAGCTGACGCACCTCTCCAAGACCGCGTCGGCGGGTGCGGCGCCGCGGCCGTCTCCGGTGCCCGCGCGGACGGTCTTGACATCTATGGGGCAGGCCTCGCAGCCCATAGACCGGGCGGCCCGGAGGAGCATCTTCTCTTCGGTACGAAGGCGGTCGTACGCTATGCCTATCCGGGTCATTGTTCCGCCTCGGCCTTCCGGAGTATGCGGTTGGCCTCGGCGGACTGGGCCCCCCACAACTCCACAAACCCCGAGGCCCTCCTCTGGTCGTACGTGGAGTCTTGACCGTACGTGGCAGACCTCTGGTCATACAGCGAGTGATCCGACCTGCGGCCGACCACCCTAACTGCGCCTCCCTGCATCCTAAGCCGCACCGTCCCGGAGACAACCCCCTGCGAGTTGCGTATGAACGCATCTATGTCCCGCCGCAGGGGCTCGTCCCACAGCCCCAGATACGTCAGGCGGGCCCACTCGGCGTCCATCGCAGCCTTGACGCGGCTCTGGTGTATGGTATGCACCATCTTCTCCAAGTCCGAGTGTGCCTCTATGAGGCAGACCGCCCCCGGGGTCTCGTACACCTCCCGGGACTTGAGGCCGACGGTCCTGTCCTCTATGTGATCCACGATCCCCACCCCGGCCTCGCCGGCGGTGCGGTTCAGGTGCAAGATTATGTCCACCGGCCCCATCTCCTGCCCATCCACGGCGACCGGCACTCCTCCCCGGAACGTTATGTCCAAGTATGTGGGGTTGTGGGGCAGGTCCTCGGTGCGGGTCCAGATGAAGGCGTCGGAGGGCGGCTCGGTGAACGGGTCCTCCAGCACCCCTCCCTCAATGGCGCGCCCCCACAGGTTCTGGTCTATGCTGAACCGCTTGGCCACATTCTCCACCTCTACGCCGTGCTCTGCGGCATACTTGATCTCGGCGGGCCGGTCCAGGTTCTTGTCCCGGATGGGGGCCAGTATAGGCAGATCCGAGCCGGACATGAACGCCAAATCGAACCTCACCTGATCGTTTCCCTTGCCAGAGCAGCCGTGGGCCAGCGCCGAGGCGCCCTCGGCGCGGGCCACCTCCAAAACCTTCCGCGCTATCAGGGGCCGGGCCAAGGCCGTGGCCAGGCAGTACTTGCCCTGGTACAGAGCGTTGGCCATTATGGCCGGGTGTATGTACCCCAAGACGAACTCGCGACGTGCGTCTATGGTGTGGTGGGAGACCGCACCCAGGGCCCGGGACTTTTCGCGTACGGCCTCATAGTCCTCCCCCTGGCCGACGTCCACGGTTACGGTGACCACATCCAAGCCGTGCTCGTCCTGCAGGTACTTGACCACCACCGTGGTGTCCAAGCCCCCAGAGAACGCCAGCACCGCCTTTGCCATCCATGGGCGCCTCGCCGGGCGGGAAAATAACCCTTTGTGCGCCCGGGCCTTGCTGTGTTGTACAAGAATCATGTCGCTTGGGCGCAGAGGACGCCGCAAGATTGCAATAAGCTGTTTGGACCGGAGGGAGTGACGAGGCCGAAGCCTACAGACAGATCCATACGCTACATAGTCAGGCAGATGAAAAAGTGCATGAGAGCCAAGGATGTGGCATAAGAGACGGGCGTGACGCAGCGGCACGTCCAGCGGCCGTGTGCAGAGTACCGCAAGACCGGCATCCTGCCCGTCTTGGGCAGTGCCGGACGGCCGGAGGGGTCCGGACCTTCCAACGAGGAGGTCCGGGCAGTACTGGATTCCCACCGCCGGCCGGAGGGGGTTCTGCGGACGACCAGAAGGCCCATTCAGGACGGACACGGTATAAGATACAACCGCGTATATGCGATATTGAAGTCCAACGGCCTGGTCGCCGCCTCGCCCGCCAAGTCTAGGCGGCGAAAGTGTGCAAGGTACGAGCGTCCATACTCCAATGCCATGTGGCACACCAACTGGCACATCATGAATGAGCCGCGAATGGGGGGCTGAGCCTGACACCTGTCTGGAATGACGCTTCGCGGTGCATCGCCGGAGATGCTCTAAGGAGGCCGCCTCGGAGAACGCATTGGCGTGCTGAGGCGGGTCGTGGGCAGGTTCGGAGTGCCGGCGACAATCCTGCCAGACAACGGCTCCTGCTTTGTGGGGGTGGGAGACCACAAAAGGCTGACCGGTACCCAAACTCCGACCCTGTTCGAGAACGGGCTGCCGATCCTCAACATAGGCCTGATCAATTCGTGGCCGTACCACCCACAGACCAATGGAAAACTGGAGCGGTTCCGCAGGAGCGAAGACGAGATATGGCGCCATCACTGCCTGGAAGACCACAAGTACTACAACATCGACAGGCTGCTCTGGGCGCTGGACATCGACAACTACGAGACACCCATGATGGCCTTCCGCAACATGGCAGCTACGGACGACACAAGGAGGCAGACCCCAAGTAGATAGAGGCCGACGTCAATGGCTGACGGCCGGAACGGGGCGCGACATGATTCTTGTACAACACAAACCCCCCCCCCCGCAGTGTATTGTAACAAAACTATGTCCGCCCCGGATCAGACGCACCCTGCGTGACTTCATTAGGCTGTATAAGCCAAGACGCTCGATGCGGGCCAAGCTGGACAATGGTAAAATCAAGTATATCATTCGCGAGAAGGAGAAGGGCACTCCCAGTGCCACAATAGCGGAGAGCATGGATGTCAGCGCACGCCACGTGCGACGCCTCTGGGCAAAGTACAGGAGCACCGGCTCGCTGCCAACGATCGGCAGTGGCGGCCGGCCCGCCACCAAGACTATATCCGACGAGGAGGTAAGGCTGGTGCTGGCCGAGTGTAGGAGCGGCGGCTCGGGAGTGGGACGCGTCACCAAGGCACTGGCGGACAAAAACATAAGCGGGCGCACCGTATATGATGTCATGAAAGAACATGGGTTGGTGGAGCCGTGCCCGGCAAAGGCGAAAAGGCGGAAGTGGGTGAGGTTCGAGCGCCAGTACTCCAACGCCATGTGGCACACCGACTGGCACGTCATGAAGGACTTCCGCATGAGGGATCTGAACCTGATCACGTACCTGGATGACGCCTCACGGTGCGTCACCGGGTACGGCGTGTTCGGGGAGGCAACCGGGCTGAATGCCGTGAAAGTGCTAAGGCAGGCCGTCGGGGCGTTCGGCCGTCCGGCATCCATCCTGTCGGACAACGGATCCTGCTTTGTGGGCGTGAGAGGAGACAACGCGCCGAAGGGGGCGTGGACGCCGACCGTCTTTGAGAACGAGCTGCTGGATCTCGACATACATCTGATAAACTCGAGGCCGTACCACCCCCAGACCAACGGGAAGCTTGAGCGGTTCCACAGGACGCTGGAGACGGAGGTGGGCCGGCACGACAGTCTGGGGGACTTCATCACGTACTACAACGAGAGGCGGCTGCACTGGTCACTCGACATAGACAACCGCCAAACTCCCCTCAAGGCGTTCCATGACAAGACGGCCTATGAAACTACAAGGGCGGACAACCCCGGATGGATGGAGGCTGACATCCATGGGTGAACGGCGTACCAAGGAGGGCGGACATGGTTATGTTACAATACACCCCCCCCCCGCAGCCACAAAATATTTGAATCAGATCCACATACGCACATGCATGAGAGTCATAGTCTGGGGCGGGTTGGCTTTCACAATATTTCTGGCCACGACCCTCATCGGCCCGGCAGCCTCCCAAGAAGAGGACACATCCCCCGGCTGCTCGTTTACCTACTTTGATCCCAGCTGTAGTCCCTCCGGTTGGATATCGTTCATTTTGGGAGACATACTCCTCGCCGGACTTCTGGCCATATTACTCCACCACCTACAGCGCAAAAATAATGCCAAGATAGACGACACCACACAGAAGATAGAGGAGATACTGCGACGGGAGAACCAATCCAGAAATCGCCGCGTCATATTCGCATGCCAGTCCCTCAAGGACGGATTTGGCGTAATATTAGTCAGCATAGGCCTGATGAACATGAAGTTGAGGGCTGCAAAGGCCGGTGACGATGTATCGGCCCTAATCTTTGAGCAAAAAGAGACTATGGGCAGGGCCATCTCCAATTCACATGATGCAGTGGGCAAAGCCACGGAAGGACTTGATCCCATGCTGGTCGAGAACATATACAGACTGCTCACCCGCTTGGACTCCATACAGCCCGACTTGGGCACCGGCACCGGGTTTCCCGAGTACGACTACATCAAAGACACCATACGCGGCTTTACAGACAGCCTTAACACCGAAGTGGAGCGGATTAAAGAGGGCCAGTAGCGCGGGTGCCACTCCATCGGTCAGCCCGAGCCGGAATCTACCGACTGGATTATGTTCATTATCTGATCTATGTCGGCGGGCTTGGGCAGTACGGAGTGCAGCCCCTTGTCGGCCATGCTTTTCTCGAGAGTGTTCACATCCATGTGTGAAGCCGTGAACAAGACCACCGGCTGACGGCGGAGTATGTTTTCCTGGGCCAAAACGTCTATCACTTCCAAGCCCGTATAGTCCGGCATCGACAAGTCCAAAAATACCAGATCAAAGAGCTCGTTGCGTATGCGCTGGAGTCCTTTCCGACCTGCATACTCGGCATGAAACTCGTGGCCCATAGACTCCACGGTCATCCGGAGCATTTTTACGATATCGTAGTTGTCATCCACCACCAGTATCTTCACTGCTATGCAACCCCCTACAGCAACAGGGTTGGCGCATATGGCATAGCAACAACCACACCCCACCCTTGGCTCATGACGTACTATGCTACGCTCTTTTATTTATACTCATATGCCCTGAGTGTGTACTATGGCATATGGAAATCATGTCGCGCCCCCGTTCCGGCCGTCAGCCATTGATGACCGCCTCCATCCGATTCGGACTGCGCAGCCCATCCCGTCGTCGGCCCTCCTGTGGAAGGCCATCATCGGCGTCTCGTAGTTGACCATAAGAGCACGAAGCAGATCCTCAGCGCCTACTACCGTTGACTTGTGCCCCTCCCTCCCGCACCACTACTATGATTATATCCTCGCCGTCCTGCTCCAAGACCACCTCCCCGTCGCGGGCCAGAAAGAGGGCAGCAAAAAAGCACCGTATCGAGTCCAAGGGATCCAAGCCTGAGACTATCCCATCCAAGCTTCCCCGGCCCGTATCGCGGATCTTTTGCATGATAAGATCCCTGTATCCGCCTATGATCGACTCCAGCGATATCATATGCTCCCGGATGTCGGGAACCGGCGCCGGTTCCAGATTTAGCCGACCCCGGCGGGAGCGGGGGTTCGCTATGGAGACCACCAAGCTTTGGAGCAGTCCCAAGAGATCGTCCAAGGACACGGCGTACGTGGACTGGTGCCGGTACGGCATGGGTATTGTATGGATGTCTACGGTCGCGCGCCGCCGAGGAGGTGGCCTCTTCTCCATGGCCTCCTTTTGTAGGGCGAATATGCTCTCCACCTTCATGCGGTATATCAGCGCAGAGGAGAGCGCCGCTATGCCGGCCACTCTCAGATCCCGGGTACCGTTCCTCTCCAGTATGCGGCTCATCATACCTAGAATCTCCAGCAGGTCAATGTCCCAGACGTTCTTCTGTGCAATGAGGCCCGGATTGAATAGGACGTTGAGCGGCTCTCTGGAGAGTCCCTGCTCTGTAGCGTCCGGCCCGCCGGGTGCGTCTGGAGTCATCGTCAGGAGTGCCCCGTGTGGCCGCAGCGGTGCGCAAACGTGCAGACATGCACATCGATATTGTCGGCCAGAGGCTCCGCGCCGCAGCAGGCAAAGTCCGGATGCCAGACACCTGACGCATCGTCTGACAGGGCTCTGAAGGCGCGGGCCGAGGAGCGGAGTGCTACGGTCATATGTGTCACGGATTCTGCCCCCCTCCCGGTCCCACAGACATGCCCCGACGCATCTAGCGTCTGGACTGCCACGTGCGCTGCAACAGGCACGACGGCTGCGGGTCTGCTTGGGACGGTATCCCGGACGCATATCGGCGGCGCCACCTCCGGTTCGCCTGCACCCCCCTGCCCAACCCAGCCGAAACTATCCCATGATACGTACCGCCCACGTTCCGGCGCCCAGCGGCCCGGCCGTGCCCTGCCGCTTAGCGCATGGTCCGACGCACTAGTGCAGGGTGCGCAGGGCGCCGACTCGCACGCGGTAGGGGCGTCCCAGCTCCCCGCCTCCGCGTTTTGCAGAGGCGTGCAGCCCGGCCCCCTCAGTGGAACAGCCAATGCCGTATTCGCCTCAAAGAGCCGCGACTTAGCCGCCAAGAACAAGATGTTCAATCCGCACCACACACAATACAGAATAGATGCCGAGAAATTCTATTTAAGTGGATTCTACCTCGGACTCAATCTGCTGCAGCCGGTCCATTATCTGATCGATGTCGGCGGGCTTTGCCAGTATGGAGTGAACGCCCTTCTCGTGCAGTTTGTTCTCCAAGTCCTCCATGCCCAAATACGAGGCGGTGAAGAGGACAACGCGCTGTTTCCCTATTATGCCCTCATCCACCAGCACATCAATGACCTCCAACCCGGTCATGTCCGGCATGGACAGGTCCAAGAGCACCATGTCATACTGGTTGTTGCGTATCTTGTCAAGCCCCGGAACCCCACCGGGGGCGGACTCGAAGGTGTGGCCCAGCGACTCCACGGTCATCTGCACCAACTTTAGTATGTCGGCGTTGTCGTCTACGCCCAGTACCCTCATTGCGCCAGATCACCTGGTTTTATGGTAAAGTGGAACGTGCTGCCCTCACCGGGCTTGCTCTGCACCCATATGTTCCCGCCCATCCCCTCCACCAACCCCTTGCATATGGAGAGCCCCAGACCGGTACCGCCGTACCGGCGCGCCGTGGACTCCGTGGACGCCTGGTAGAATTTGTTGAATAGTGACGGCTGCTTGTCTTCTGGGATTCCAACGCCGTTGTCTCGTACGGAGAACTTCATCAAGTCACCCCCCTTCTCTACGGTTATGTGTATTTCGCCAGTCTTCTCGGGGGAGAAGTCCACCGCATTGTACAGCAGGTTGTTGAGTATCTCAGATATGCGGAACTGGTCTCCCACCATGCGGCCCTTCTCCCGTATGTCCATGGTGACCGTTATGCCCTTTTCCTTGGCGGCATGATCCACCGACGCCAAGACTCCAGCCATCATCTTCTCTATGTCCAGCTCTTTAAAGTCGAACCTCATCCTGCCCAGCTCCAGCTTGTGTACGTCCAGTAGGTCGGTTACTAGCTGGCGCAGGTGCAGGGCGTTGTTCAGTACGGTATTGATGGCATCCGTCTGCCGTTCGTTGAGGCTCCCCAGCAGCTTCGGTTTTGCCAGGGCCTGCGAGAAGCCGATAATGGGCGTAAGCGGCGTTTTGAGCTCGTGGGTTATACCCGTCAGAAACTCGTCCTTCATCTGGTCTATCTGCTGGCGCTGCTCCAGCATCTCCTGGGTCTCCTTCATCTCAGTCATGTCCTGTATCACCACATTGCGTCCCAGCAAGGCCCCATCCTCATCGTACAGGTTGGTGGGCGTCACCAGTGCGGGAAATTCGTCGCCGTCCTTGGCCTTCATCCACGTCTCCACCTGTGTGCACACGCCGTCCACTCTCCAGTGGGCCATGTTTATCAAAATGGCCGAGACGCTCCGGTCCGCGGTATGCGCCGTAAGGTTCCGCCCTATGATCTCGGATTTCAAGTAGCCCAGCCTCTTGCAGTACGCGGCGTTGCAGTCCACTATGATGCCGTTTATGTTCACCGTACGGTACATCTCCGGCGAGTTCTCGTAGAGGCTCTCGTACTTGCTCAGCTTCACCATCTCCTGCAGCTGGCGCACCTCCTCATAGTCCAGCAGTGTAGTCGAGCTCCGTACCACCTGGCCGTTGGAGCCCGTCACATCCCCCACGGTGACTAGCACGTCAAACGCCTTACCGCTCTTGCTGATCAGTGGAAACCGGTGATTGTTTATTGGTACGTGGTTCTTCCAGTTCTCGAAGACTGACCGGAGTATATCGTGTTTGGTCTCAGGGGTATGATCAAATATAGACATGCCGATCACTTCATCCTTCACATAGCCCAGCATACGCGCGTACTTGTCGTTGCAATCGATTATGCGCCCTTCCAGATCCACCGAGCGGTACATCGGCTCCAAGGTGCTCCTAGTCGTTACCCGCTTCTCATAGTTGTGGCTCACCTCCCATCCTCACCCATGTACGAGATCATCCACCGAGAGGGAGTTGGAGTACGTAATATTGGTTTTGGCCTCCCGCCGCACATGTGTAGTCCCAAAAGTTGTTCACCCCTATATCCAGCACGATGCCTCCATACGTCTTTGGCTGATTTCTAGATTCCGGCTGGATGTGGAGTGTGTAT
>JAGWAW010000168.1:0-4101 GCA_021296165.1 Nitrosopumilaceae archaeon
AGATGGCATAGACGACGAGTCGGACCT
Source organism: Nitrosopumilaceae archaeon (assembly GCA_021296165.1). GTDB lineage: Archaea > Thermoproteota > Nitrososphaeria > Nitrososphaerales > Nitrosopumilaceae > VYCS01. The sequence continues at coordinate 28 of JAGWAW010000168.1, forward strand.
GTGCCCCAGCCTTCAGGAGCGCTACAACCAGTTCCAGGACGAGGACGGCTGTCCGGATACGCTCCCGGGGACCGGCGAGTTCGGGCTGCCGGACACCGACGGGGACAACATAGTAGACTTGGTAGACAACTGCCCCACCCGGGCCGAGAACTTTAACGGCATAGAGGATGCGGACGGCTGCCCCGACGACTACATCGTCAGCCACGACGCGGACCGGGACGGCGTTCCAGACGCCATAGACGACTGCCCTCTCTCCCCTGAGTCCTACAACCGGTTCATGGACACCGACGGCTGCCCCGACGAACTGGCCGACCCCAGCCTGGCGGACACCGACGGCGACGGCATCAGGGACGTGCTGGACTTTTGCGTGACCGAGCCGGAGACGGAGAACGGGTACCGTGACACCGACGGCTGCCCCGACACCGTCAACGGGGGCGTATTTACCGACACCGACGGTGACGGAGTGGCCGACAGGTACGACCTGTGCCCCTCAGAGCAGGAGACAATAAACCACTACGCCGACTATGATGGCTGTCCGGACGAGCTGCCCAGCCTGGCCGGACCTGTCGGTGACGCTGACGCCGACGGCATTCCCAACGACGCCGACACCTGTCCGCTGGAGCCGGAGCGGTACAACAAGTTCCAGGACGAGGACGGCTGCCCCGACATCCCACCCTACTCCCTAGACAAGGACAGCGACCAGGACGGCATACCCGAGACACCCGGGAGAACTACAACTACTTCATGGATGCGGACGGCTGCCCCGACTTCGTGGGTGAGGTTGTGGATATACCCGACAGTGACGGCGACGGCATCAACGACCTGAACGACCACTGCCCCAGCCAGCCGGAGATATTCAACGGTGTGTACGACACCGACGGCTGCCCCGACTCGTTTGACACGCCCGACCGCGACCAGGACGGCCTGCCAGATTCACTGGATGCCTGCCCACTTCTCCGGGAGACATACAACCGAATTCAGGACATGGACGGCTGCCCCGAGAGCATACCGGGCTTGACCCTTCTGGACTTTGATGATGACCGCATAGTCGATCTGAATGACAAGTGCCCCACCCAGCCGGAGACCTACAACGGCTACATTGATCAGGACGGCTGCCCCGACTCGCTGATCACCGACACGGATACGGACGGCATACCCGACTCCATAGACCAGTGCCCCACTACGCCAGAGACGTGGAACCAGCACTTTGACGCCGACGGCTGCCCCGACTCGCTCACAGACCCGGACACAGACTTTGACGGCATACCCGACTCCATGGACCAGTGCCCCGCCGAGCGCGAGAGGTTCAACTCGTTTATGGATGAGGACGGCTGCCCCGACTTTGAGCAGTATGTCATAGACTATGACACGGACTTTGACGGCATACCCAACTCGATAGACGACTGCCCGCTGGTCCGGGAGAACTACAACGGGATGGAGGACACCGACGGCTGCCCGGACACCCGCTTGGAGAGCAGCAGCATTCCGGACACTGACGGCGATGGGATAATAGACTATGCTGACCTCTGCCCCAACCGGGCAGAGACCTTCAACGGCGTGCTGGACTTTGACGGCTGCCCCGACTACTATAATGTCAACCGCGACCGTGACCGCGATGGCGTCATAGACGACATAGATAGGTGCCCCTTGGTGGCCGAGACCTACAACCACTATCAGGATGCTGATGGCTGCCCCGACCTACTGCATGACTCCCTGATAATAGACAGCGACGGCGACGGCATAGACGACCGTGACGATGCCTGTCCGCTCCAGATGGAGGTCTACAACGGCTTTGAGGATGAGGATGGCTGCCCAGACACCGACGAGCGGCTGCCCGACGGCGACGGCGACGGTGTACCCGATATACTGGACATGTGTCCGGCGCACGGCGAGGTCTGGAATCGCTACCTTGACTTGGACGGCTGCCCTGATGAGGTGCCCATCGTGATACAGCCCGAGGACACCGACGGTGATGGGCTGCCCGACTCCGATGACATGTGCCCCACCGAGCGCGAGGTCTGGAACAAGTACGAGGATACGGACGGCTGCCCAGACGTTATTCCGGAGCAGTCGCGCTACAAGCACGACGTGGACTTGGACGGTATAATCAACGATGCAGACGAATGCCCGCTGGAGGCAGAAGATTATGATGGCGATCAGGACACCGACGGCTGTCCGGATCCGTAGGGGGCGCCCAGATGAGATACCACATCTGGTCTCTGGTACTGTTGACAGTGACGGTGGGGGTGGCCCAGGCTGCCTCGGCCAACGACCTTGACGAGGACGGCATACCCGACGGCGTCGACCAGTGTCCCAACCTGCCCGAGGACTACGACATCGAGTACGGCGGCGTGATAGACGGCTGCCCCGCCGACTTCGTACCTTGGTATGATGCCGACTACGATGCCATCCAAGACCATCTGGACTTCTGCCCCACGGTGCGCGAGAACTACAACCTGTACGATGATGCGGACGGCTGCCCCGACACGTCCCCGGCGGATCCGGTCACCTTGGTGGACTCAGACTCGGACGGGTTCATCGACGTGGCCGACCTCTGCCCCACCCGGGCCGAGACGCACAACGGCATAGACGACCACGACGGCTGCCCCGACGATTACGCCGTGCTGCGCGACAGCGACAGTGACGGCATATCCGACTCGCAGGACGCTTGTCCCACCGAGCAGGAGATCTACAACCGGTTTCTGGACATGGATGGCTGCCCCGATACGGTACTGGAGACGGAGGCGCCCTTCCAGTTTCCCGACCGGGACGGCGACAACATAGAGGACCGCTGGGACTCCTGTATCGACGAGCCGGAGAACTTTGACGGGTACCTGGACTGGGACGGCTGCCCCGACGTGGCTGGCGCCGACCCCAATGTTCCCGTCGACACCGACTACGACGGCATACCCGATGCGGCTGACGCGTGCCCCAACGAGGCTGAGCGCTACAACGACTATCTGGATGCCGACGGATGCCCCGACCTGCCCACGCTGCCGGATCCGGCAGAGGACACCGACGGCGACGGCATACTGGACTCCGTTGACATGTGCCCCGAGGCCCGGGAGCTCTACAACAGGTATATGGACGCCGACGGCTGCCCCGACTGGGTGGCGGACTTCCGCAGCGACGCGGACACCGACGGCGACGGCATTATAGACGGCATAGACCTCTGCCCCACCCGGGCCGAGACGCACAACGGCCTGCTGGACTTTGACGGCTGCCCCGACGATTATGCCGTACTGCGCGATGCCGACGGCGACGGCATCGGTGACAGGTACGATGCCTGTCCCACCATGCGGGAGACGTACAACCGGCACATGGACGAGGACGGCTGTCCGGACACAGTCGGCGGGGCCCCGTCGCCCTACACGTTCCCCGATACGGACGGCGACGGCATAGAGGACCGCTGGGACTCTTGTATAGACGAGCCGGAGAACTTTGACGGGTACCCAGATACGCTGGCGGCCGGCTCCACCACACCGAACAACGTAGACACTGACAGCGACGGCTACCCCGACACGGTGGACATGTGCCCGGCATCCCCTGAGACATGGAACAAGTACAACGACCTGGACGGCTGCCCGGATACCGCCCCAGAGCAGTCTAGGTTTGTGCACGATGCGGACCTTGATGGCATAATAGACACGGTGGACATGTGCCCGGCATCCCCCGAGGACTATGACGGTGATGCCGACGAGGACGGCTGCCCGGAGTGATTAATATGGTGAGCATGCTCCACACTAGTACTATGGCAAGAGGTGGGATGGCTGTATTGCTCTCAGTCGTAATGTTTCTGGGAGCGGTGGCCCCCGCTGCGGCGGTTCCCGACTCGGATCACGATGGCGTCCCGGACTCGGCGGATCTCTGCCCCAACCTGCAGGAGGACTATGACCCGCAGTACGGCAGCGTTATAGACGGCTGCCCCGCCGACTTCGTACCTTGGTATGATGTCGACGGCGACGGCATACAGGATCACTTGGACTCTTGCCCCACCGTCCAAGAATCCTACAACCGCTACATGGACGAGGACGGCTGCCCCGACACGGTACCCGGCGGTAGTGCCCCGGCCGA
>JAGWAW010000168.1:4343-4704 GCA_021296165.1 Nitrosopumilaceae archaeon
ATAGACGACCGCTGGGACTCCTGTATAGACGAGCCGGAGAACTTCAACTCATACTTGGACTGGGACGGCTGCCCGGACATAACGGCCGTGACTGTAAACAACTGGCAGGATGCCGACTTTGACATGATACCCGACTGGCGGGATGCCTGCCCCGACGAACGGGAGAATTTCAACAAGTTTGAGGATGCCGACGGCTGCCCCGACGATCCGGAGGTGCCCTCGCACGGCGACTACGACATGGATGCAGTACCCGACAGTCTGGACAGGTGTCCGTATGCGTCCGAGACATACAACCGCTACATGGACGAGGACGGCTGCCCCGACACGGTACCGGGAGGCGATACCACGGCCGACACCGACG
>JAGWAW010000016.1:0-14445 GCA_021296165.1 Nitrosopumilaceae archaeon
TGCCTGATATAGGAGGCGATAGGTGTGAATAGAATGTCGCGAAAATCGGTCTCCATTAGAGGGGACCACTCCAGTCATGGAGTGCCTAGATCGCAATGCGCCCATCAGACGTGGTTGAGGCGGCGTGGCAGGGGCTACGCCGCAGGGTATACACCAGAGGCGGCGATGTCCGCAGGAGGCTCGTACCGGTACCCTGTCCCAGTTTTGCAAGGTGCCTCATCTAAAATTAATATATGCTATAATATCATCTTCCCACGTTGCATGCAGAAAAGATGGACGAATTCCGGACCAACGCTGAGAGGAGCCTGCAGGGCGGCGGCGATGCCCGCACCAAGGCGCAGCACGAGAAGGGCAAGCTAACGGCCCGGGAGCGCATCGGACTGCTGCTGGACGAGAACACGTTCACGGAGATCGACTCGATGGTCACCCACCACTACCACGAGTTCGACATGCAGAAGCGCAAGTTTTACACCGACGGAGTGGTGGGCGGATACGGCACCATTCTGGGCCGCAAGGTCTTTGTCTTCGCGTACGACTTTACCGTGCTGGGCGGCACCCTCAGCCAGATGGGCGCCAAGAAGATAACCAAGCTTATGGAGCACGCGGTGCGGACCGGCTGCCCCATCATAGGCATAATGGACTCCGGCGGGGCCCGCATACAGGAGGGGATAATGAGCCTAGACGGCTTTGCGGACATATTCTACCACAACCAGATGGCATCCGGCGTGGTACCACAGATAACCGCCAGCATAGGCCCGTCGGCCGGCGGATCGGTGTACTCCCCGGCGATGACCGACTTTGTGATAATGGTGGAGAAGGCCGGGACCATGTTCGTCACAGGTCCTGACGTGGTAAAGACCGTACTGGGCGAGGACATATCCTTCGACGACCTGGGCGGGGCCATGGCCCACGGCACCAAGAGCGGCGTGTCCCACTTCGTCTCCAAGAACGAGTACGAGTGCTTCGACTGCATCCGGAGGCTGGTGTCGTTCATACCGCAGAACAACTCCCAGCGGCCGCCGGCCATATCCCCGGGAGACGATCCGGACCGCACGGATCCGGACCTGCTGGGACTCATACCCGAGAACACGCTTGAGCCGTACGACATGAAGGAGATCATAACCAGAATAGTGGACGACGGCGACTTCTTTGAGGTGCACGAACTATTCGCGCCCAACATCATAGTGGGATTCGCCCGGCTGAACGGCAACGTGGTGGGCGTGGTGGCCAACCAGCCCACTCACCTGGCCGGGGCACTCGACATAGACTCTTCCAACAAGGCTGCCCGGTTCATACGGTTCTGTGACTCCTTTAACATACCGGTCGTGACGCTGGTGGACACGCCCGGATATATGCCCGGCTCCGATCAGGAGCACAACGGGATAATACGGCACGGCAGCAAGCTTCTCTACGCGTACTGCGAGGCCACGGTGCCCAAGATCACCTTGGTCGTAGGCAAGGCGTACGGTGGAGCATACATCGCCATGGGCAGCAAGAACCTCCGCACCGACGTTAACTACGCTTGGCCGACGGCCCGCTGCGCCGTGCTGGGGGCGGAGGCCGCCGTCAAGATAATGAACCGCAAGGACCTGCAGAGGGCCGAGAACGCCGCCGCCCTGCTTCAGGAGCTAAAGTCAAACTTTGAGGAAAAGTTCGACAACCCGTATGTGGCCGCCTCGCACGGAACCGTGGATGTCGTAATAGATCCCGCACAGACCAGGCCCATGCTGATAAGGGCCTTGGAGATGCTGGTCGACAAGCGCGACCAGCAGCTGCCACGCAAGCACGGGAACATAAACCTGTGATGCCATATGATTGAAAAGATACTGGTGGCCAACCGCGGCGAGATAGCGCTCCGGGTGATGCGCACCTGCCGCGCCTTGGGCATAAAGTCGGTGGCTGTCTTCTCCGATGAGGACCGCGACTCGCTGCACATGAAGCAGGCCGACGAGGCGTACCACATAGGCGAGGCGGCGCCGGCCAAGTCGTATCTGAACCAGAACAACATCATAGATGCCATAAAAAAGTCGGGCGCCGACTCGGTACACCCCGGGTACGGCTTCCTCTCCGAGAACGACGACTTTGCGGCCCTCTGCGAGAGGAACGGCGTCACATTCATCGGGCCCACGGCCGACTCCATGAACCTCTGCGGCGACAAGATGCGCTGCAAGGCCGCCATGCTGGATGCCGGCGTGCCCACCGTCCCGGGCAGCCCGGATCTGGTGAAGGATGCCGACGAGGCCGCCAGCATAGCAGCCCAGATAGGATACCCGGTGCTGCTCAAGTCCGTGTACGGGGGAGGCGGCCGGGGGATACGGCTGGTCAACGACGAGAGCCAGCTGCGGGAGGCCTTCGAGTCGGTGACCGGCGAGTCCATCGCGGCGGTGGGCAAGTCGGCCATCCTGGTGGAGAAGTTCCTCCAGAAGACCCGCCACATCGAATACCAGATGGCCCGGGACAAGCACGGAAACGCCGTGCACATATTCGAGCGAGAGTGCTCCATACAGAGGCGCAACCAAAAACTGATAGAGCAGACCCCCTCGCCGGTGGTGGACGCGGCCACCCGGGAGAGGGTGGGAGAACTGGTGGTGCGGGCCGCCGATGCTGTCGGATACTCCAATCTGGGGACGGCCGAGTTCCTGAGGGCCGACACCGGCGAGTTCTACTTTATAGAGATAAACGCCCGGCTGCAGGTGGAACACCCCATCACCGAGCTGGTCTCGGGACTGGACCTGGTGAAGCTGCAGATAGACATAGCCAACGGCGAGGAGATCCCCTTCAAGCAGCCGGAGATGCAGATGGACGGGTACGCCATCGAGTGCCGCATAAACGCCGAGGACACCTTTTTGGACTTTGCCCCCTCCACCGGGCCGGTCCCCCGCGTGACCCTCCCCCACGGTCCGGGGGTGCGGTGCGACACCTACCTGTACCCCGGATGCAGCGTCTCGCCGTTCTACGACTCGCTGATGGCCAAACTGTGCGCGTGGGGGGACACCTTCGAGCAGTCCCGCACCCGCATGCTGGCGGCCCTGGGAGACTTTCGCATAAGCGGCGTGCAGACCTCCATACCCCTCTACAAGACAATCCTGAACACCCCCGAGTACATACGGGGGGACCTCTCCACGGACTTTCTGGCCAGATACGACATCATAAGGAGACACGAGGCCGAGCTGAAGGAGGAGCGGCAGGGGCTGGCCGCCGCCGCCCTGGCCGCCGTCTCGACAAGGGGCGCCCATCGCGCCGGCATGACCAAGGCCGCCGGGCCGCCCGGCTGGGGTGAGATGTAGATGGACTACACCCTGGATGGCCGGAAGTACGCCGTCTCCGCGTCGGGCAATACTATCACCGTGGACGGGAAGGTCCACACCATGGAGGTCCTATCCTCCACCCATTCTGGAGTGGAATTCCTCTTGAACAATACCTACCATACGGTGAGATATGTCGATGAGAAGGGTGGCAAGTTCGAGCTGGAGGTGGACGGCGTTCCCCTGATATTGGCCCGGGAGACCGGACTGGACGACATAGTGTACAAGAACACCGGCGGGGCAGGCGCCGCCTTGACCGAGTCGGCGCTGCTCAGCCAGATACCCGGCAAGGTGGTCTCGGTGGCCGTCGCCCCCGGCGACACGGTCTCGGAGGGTGAAACCGTGTGCGTGCTGGAGTCGATGAAGATGCAGGTCTCCGTAAAGGCGCGCTCCAGCGGCAGCGTGAGATCGGTGCGCGCCAAGGCGGGAGCCAACATCGCCAAGGGCGACGTTATCGCCGAGATAGAGTAAGAAAAATTATCTGAGGTGCTCCTTTATGGAGCCATAGTCGGGTTCCTTGAGCGGATCCTCGGAGACCCATGCGTACGTGACGGTGCCGTTCTCGTCTATGACGAAGACGGAGCGCTTGGCAGCGTTATAGCCCTTCACGTGCAGAAGGTCGGGCATCAGGACGCCGTACTCCCGGATGGTGCCGCTGGTGTAGTCGCCCAGCACGGGGAACTCCAGGCTGTGCTGCGCCGCAAAGGCCTTGTTGGCGAAGGGGCCGTCGTTGCTGACCGCCACGACTTGTGCATTCATGCCGGAGAGCTCTTTCCACGAGTCCCTGAAGGTGCACATCTCCCTCTCACACACCGGCGAGCTGGCCGCCACGAAGAAGGCCAGCACGACATTCTTGCCCCGGAACTCCCGGAGGGTCCTCATCTTGAGGTTGGTGTCGACCAGCTCAAAGTCGGGCGCCGCGTCTCCCACGTTTATTGCCATTGGGGAAACGGCCATAATGTGATATTAGGGGCTTTCGGGTCGGCGACGGTGTCGTGGAATCCCAAAAGTTGTTCGCCCTGTATCGTCCCAAAAATTATTTGCGCCGCCTCGGTTAAATAGTGGCGCGGCGATACGGCGCTGGATGGCCGCGCCCGGTCTTGCCGCATCCGCATTGGCCGGGGAACGCCGCGCGGTGGGAACCCTCCGAACGCAGGTGGAATAGCATGAACTACAAGTCCGTCCACGATCCGCTGTACGGCTTCATCGATCTTGACGAGACCGAGCTGAAGATAATAGATTCTGCCCACTTCCGCCGGCTGCACCACCTGAAGCAACTGGGCCAAGCCTACGTGGTATACCCGTCGGCGCACCACGTCAGGTTCGAACACTCCCTGGGGGTAGGCCACCTGGCCGGCCGGGTGGCCGAGGCGCTGGGACTCGATGTCGAGAAGCGCCAGGTAGTGCGGCTGGCAGGCCTGCTCCACGACATAGGCCACGGCCCCTTCTCGCACCTCTTTGAGGAGGTGCTGGCCAAGGCCAACGAGGGGGACGGCACGCGGATGGACCACGAGGCGGTCTCCCGGATGATAATCCGCAGGGATCCCGAGATATCCGACATACTGGGCGGGACGGCCGAGGAGGTGGCCTGCGTACTGGAGCACAAGCCGGTTCCCGGCTGGGACCGCCGCGACAGTCTGCTGGCCGCCGGGATAATATCAGGACCGCTGGATGTGGACAGGATGGACTACCTGAGGCGGGACTCGTACCATCTGGGGGTCTCGTATGGCCGCTTTGATCTGGATCAGCTTATCCACACGATGGTCGAGACCGTCGATGACGACGGCAACAGCAAGATCGCCGTGGGCATCAAGGGATGGGGAGTAGCCGTGCAGTACTTGCTTTGCAGATACCTGATGCATGCACAGGTATACCAGCACCACACCGTAACCGTGGCGAACCGGATGTGTCAGGCCGCGGTGGAGGCGGCCGCCGACGCGGGTGTTGTAGGCGGGCTGTCCGTAAAATCCCCGGACTTTTTGGAGAGGTACCTGGGCATGGACGACCAGTCAATAACCGACGCCATACTGGGGTCGGACGGCCCGGCAAAGGGCATAATGGAGAGGGTGAGGTCGCGCGACCTCCTGAAGAGATGCTACGAGATGTATCCGGATCGCGACTTGGAGGGTGCGCAGGCTTCACTCATCACTGGGATGGGCCGAGCAGAACTGGAGAGGATGTCCTCGGAGATAGCCGGGAGCCTGGGTCTTGGAGAGCACGACGTCATGGCGCACACCTCGACCATAGACCACAACCAGGAGCAGATACTGGTAGAGTGGAGGAACAGACCGCACAAGCTGCGGGAATTCTTCCCCGTGATATCGGACTGGTCCGTTAACAAGTTTTACGTGTTCGGACCCGACGATCACCGAGACTCCGTCCGGCTTGCCGCCATCGACTATCTGCGCCAAAACATGGAAATAAATATAAAATCCTGAGACCCGCAGGCTTAACGCCCAAGGATCCGAGGCCGCAAAAAATATCGCGCGTCAAAATCTATATGGCAAAAAGTGGCAGGTTTTGTGGCTTGTATTTTTGCTGCAGCCAAATATTTTCCGTCGGCCAATCGGACTGCCATATATGACCATTCCAACAGCCAGAATTTCCCTGCAAACCTGTCAAGCTCACATATTTTATGCGCCCGCGGGCATCCTGTCCGGCTCCATATCATGCAGGGATCCCCTGTAGAATTTGTGCCGGCGCCGGGCAACCCGCCCTAGCCGAGCGAGGCCGGATACGTCCCCGCGGCGAAGATATGGTCCCCGTACACCTTGTACCAGCTCAGCTTTGGCTCTCCGACCTCCAAATTTGAGACTGGGTTGGGCCAGTAATACTCTATCCACCTGCCGTACACCGAGAGGCCCTCCTTTATGAGGTCGCCTATGTTTGCTCCCCGAGTATCCGAGAGGTAATCGATGTCGACACCCACTATATTGGAGTCGTACCCGTGCGCCACCACGGTGCCGTTCAGGTTTATGACGACGGTAAACAGCTCCTTGTCCCGGAAGGGTCCGCTGGACATCGAGTGGATGGCCGATATTGTGGACTCCGGATCTGCGGCAAACGACTCGGCGGCCACCTCCACCATGCTCTGGGCGGCTCTCAGCCTCTCCAGCTCCTGCTGCGTCAGATCCGGATAGAAGTCCGTCTGATATCGTGGATACGTGCCCACCGCGAACGTGTAGCCCCCGCTGTACGTCACCAGCGTCCTCTGCAGCGTACTTGCGCCGGACTCGGGGTGCGTGCCCTCGTGATCCACCCAGTTGCCGTAGGGGGAACCCGATCTAAATACTTCATCTAGCGTTATTCCGCCCCCGTACTCCAAGTAGCTTATGTGGATGCCAGCAACAAACTGGGCGTTACCGTGGGCCACCACAACGCCATCCCGGTCGGCCACTATAGGGTACAGTTCCGCGTCGTGGAACAGCCGGTTGTCTTCGTCGTGTATGAGCGACGCGGCCCTCTCCGGATCCTGGCCAAACATCCGTATTGCCATCTGCGTCATCGCTCGGGCCGCATCCTTGCGGCTGGCATCATGGTGCGACGGCGCGTCATCGCGGTCCGTGTCAGGATCCTCCGGGTACATCCCCACCGCAAACATATGGTCGCCGGATGTCTTGATCCAGGTCAGGCTCAACTCCCCATCGTCCGAGGCGGTGCGCGGATCCGGCCAGTAGTAGTCCACCCACCTGCCGTACGCCGAGATGTTCTCCTCAAATATATCCCCCAGGTTGGCGCCCAAGGTGTCCTCCAGAGTGTCTATGTCGGTGCCTGCTAGGCGGGGCTCGTCCCCGTGGGCAACGATGGTACCGTTGAGGTGCACGATTATGGCATACAGCTCCCCATCGCGGAACAGCGTGTCACCGGGATCGTGTATCATAGATACGGCTAGGCCTGAATCCCGCGAGAATGTACTTATGGCCTGCTCGACCATCGCCTTGGCCGTGTCCTGCCGTTCCCTGTCGCGCTCGGTCAGGTATATCCCCGTCCTGGAGTCTGCGTCATAATAGATGGCAGCTCCGAAGACGTGTCCCCACGCGGTCACGAGCCATGCTTTGATCGGCCCTTCGTAGCTCGAATCCGGATATGCCCCCGTGTATAGCACCCACCCGCCGTGTGACGAGCTGCTGGATTCGAACAGATCTCCCAGATCAGCGCCTTCCAGATCCGTCAGGCCGTGCACCGACGTCCCGACCAGGCTGGACGCAGCGGCGTGCGCCAGAAAGGTGTCCCCGCCGTCCACCAAAAACGCATACACATTGCCGTCGCGGAACAGCATATTCTCCGGATCCTGCATCATGGATATGGCCTCCTCACTGTCTGCCTCGAACGCCCGTATGGCCTCCGCCACCATGGCCTGCGCCACGTCCTGCCTGTTCTCCTCAAAGACGTTCAACTCCACATCGTCTGCGTGCGCGGCCAGCGCCGGTAGTGCTAGCAGAACGGCCAGGGCGCATACAAGCCGAATCATAACAATACTCTACGCACCAAATCATTAAAAATATTGTGAATGTCGGTCCCCCTGCAAGAACGGGCGGATCTAAATGAATCAGATCCTGGACCAAACCAGCCCGAAATGAGGGCCGTTTTGTAGTGGGCAGGATTTTGGACCGGTTTTTGGCAAAGTCCCACTCAAATTGTATGGATACGGGGACAAAATCCCGATGCGCCGCGGCAGCAGAGCGCGAGGCGGTCAGTTTGGCAGGCAATCTGGAAGATCCGTGCCCGGATGCCATTTGTGAAGATTGTACGGGCGCTGCCACGCTCGGGCGCCATTCCATTCGCGGTGATGGAGTTCTCCACCCTCGTGCAGGCATCCGTCGGCTGGATCTGTCGCTCATGGACACCCAATGGTAAAATTCCCCTGTTGCGGCCAAATACCCCCCAAGGCTGTTTGAATTATTCATCATCATTCACAAGTGAGACAGTGCCGATTGGGTGGATTTGTCCTGAACGAACCTCCAGCCGGCGCCACAGGCAAGCCAAGCGCCCCCTATGACAGTATGTAGTCGACGGTCACCCGAGACCTGATCTAATTAAGAATCGCGCGGCCCCGCCCACGCCGGCCCGCCACGGCCAAGCGGATGCAGGGCCATCGGACCGGCCGGCGTGCCCCAGGCCAGAGCGCCGGTCTGGTATGAATGGGGATTATATCGCGGGATCCGCACATGTGCGCTTCCCCAGGGCTTCATAGCGCCTGACGTCTCGGAACGATTTCACTCTTGGCCGTCGCGCCGCGGAGTGGCCGCGTCCGAAACCGGTACAGTCTGGCCACATACACGGCCAGACGGCTTCCGGGTCATATTTCACGCCTTTCAAGGAGCATTCCTCCCCCGAGGTTCCCTTCAGGCGACCCGGCATTTGGATCTCGGCCTGCCGCGCGGTGTCGTGCGACGGCTGTCGATTCATGCGATATGTTGTTGGTACGGTTATTCAACTGACATGGTGCCGTAGAATAGTTATGAGATCTGATTGATTCGGCGATATAATTCCCTATGAAATGTTAGAAATACTATTTACGTACGCCCGCCGATGCCATATTGTGATTTGGCACGCTCTGGCCGTATGTGTGGCTCTGGCGGCGGTGACGGTGGCGCATGCCGACATACAGGTGTCCCCTGTCGCGTCCGTGTCCCCGGTTGTGCTGACCGCCCATGTTGTAGTGGACGGCGTGCCCTTTGAGGCCAAGCCCCTCTACTACCCGCCCTATACGGCCGGCCCGGTATCGGGGATCGGCGTGTTCGGGACTGGAGGTGCGCACAATATCGTGTTGGCGGAGATAAACGGAACCGTACGCAACACCGTATCCTCGGCGGGAGATCCCCTGGCCGTACTGCTGTACGGCGAGGTGACGCTGGACGACGACTGGACACCGAGCATTCCGGTGGTGTACGTACCCGACGGCAATTCGCTGAAGGGGGAGCTGGGCGACGATGTCACCATCACGCTGACGTACGGCAGGACTGCCTACATGCTGGACGGTGTCAACGACATAGCCGCGATAGTGGTGGGGGGCCAGACGTTCGGCATAGCTGCGGGGGACGAGGCCATCCAGGTCATGGACATCACCGATCCGGAGCGCATGATGGCCATCAAGTCGCTGCCTCATGAGGGCCGGGACGTGGAGGCGATCCCCGATACCACATATGCCCTGGTGACCCACTCCGACGGCGTGCACGTGCTGGACATGTCCCGGCCATACCAGCCACGCATAGCATACACGATGACCGACGATGCCGGTGGGTACGAGAGGCTGGACGGCGCCAGCGACATAGAGACGGTAATCCTGTCGGGCCGCACGTTTGCGGTGATAACGGCATTCGACGATGACGGCATCCAGATAGTGGACGTTACCGATCCCGCCCATCCCGCGCCGGTCAGCAGCGTGGCCGACGACTTGGAGGGATACGAGGCGCTGGACGGCGCCCGGGGAGTGGACGTGGTGGCGATATCCGGGCGCACATACGTGGTGGTGGCCTCGTACAACGAGGATGCCATCCAGATCATAGACTTGGTGAACCCTTACCTGCCCCTGCCGGTCAGCATCTTCGCCAACGATACGGATGCGGCCGTAAGACTGGACGGGGCCACCGACGTGGAGGTCCTAATAGACGAGGAAGAGGTGTATGCCCTGGTGACCAGCTACAACGACGATGCCCTCCAGATAGTAAACATAACCACCCCGGCAGTTCCCACAAAGATCCGCAGCATAGTGGACGACGAGGGACGCTTTGACGCCTTGGCGGGCGCCTCCGACATAGACGTGGTGACGGTGGCCAGAACCACGTACGGGCTGATATCCGCGTACGACGACGACGCAATACAGATCTTGGACCTGAGCAACCCGTCCCTGCCCCGAGCGGTGGGCAACACGCTGGAGGAAGAAGACGACCACGAATTCTATCTGAATGGGGTAAGGGGCATGGAGACGGTGACCGTCCAAGACACCACGTACCTGCTGGCCGCAGCCCACGTCGGCGATGGGATCCAGGTCATAGACCTGAGCAGGCCCGCCGCGCCGGTGCCGGCGGGCGACATCTCCCACCCCCGGGACACTGGAATCTCCCGGGAGGGATCCTGGGGTATGGACACCATCGTGCTGGACGGCCGCACGTACGGCGTGGTGGCATCGTACCCCGACGATGCCATACAGGTAGTGGACCTGACCGACCCGCGGACTCCCCTGCCCGTCTCCAACGTCTTTGATGGGGCCGGCGAGTTGGAGGCGCTGGGCGGCGCCACTGACGTCGAGTTCATATCGGTAAACGGCCGCACGTACGGCGTGGTGGCCGCCTACGACGACGATGCCGTGCAGATCATAAACCTGACAGATACTGCCGACCCCCAGTTCGTGCAGGAGATATTCGACGGTGAGGGCGGATTTGAGGCGCTGGGCGGCCCCGTGAACGTGGAGACGGCCGTCATATCGGGCCGCACGTACGGCGTGGTGGCCGCCTACGACGACGATGCTGTACAGATAATAGACCTGACAGACCCCCGGTTCCCCCTCCCCACCAGCGACATACACCGGGGAGAGGTGTTCGTCGCCGACGAGGACATAGGCGAGGAGGACACGGTGAGGATCAATATCTTGGACGGACCCCGGGGGCTGGCCGTCACAGACATACGGGACAGGACATACTGCCTGGTGGCCAGCCAGAACGATGATTCCCTGCTCATACTGGACGTGACCAGTCCGGCGCAGCCCTGGCCGGTCGCGATCATATATGACAACCTGAGGGGTGTCGAGGCGCTGAACGGCGCCTCCGACATAGAGATACTCAAGACGGAAGGTCGCGTATACGCGCTGGTGACCGGCAAGTGGGAGGACGGCGTCCAGATACTGGACATCACCGATCCGACGGATCCCGTGCCGGTGGCAGCCATATTCGACAATACAGACGGGTACTTGGCGCTGCGCGGCGCCACCGACATAGAGGTGGCCCCCGTAGCCGACCGCATAATAGCAGCGGTGTCGGGGGCGTTAGACGACGCGGTGCAATTCATAGACGTGACCGACCCGACCAACCCCGCGCCGCTGCACGCAGTGTTCGACGGCTCGGGCGGGCACAGGGCGCTGGACGGCGCCGACAACGTGGAGGTCTTCAGGACCAGTACTGGCACGCACCTGATGGTGACTAGCATTGTGGATGGAGCCATACAGATAATGGAGATTTCCCCCTGACGGGGACCCGCCCAACACCCTTCCGGCTCTAGCGGTCCGGCGAAGGCCAAATGATGGTTGCGCGGCTCAGGCCGAATCCCCGGCCAAGGTGTGATCTTTGCAGGGCCCAGGGCACGCCCTACAGGGCCGTGTCCACCATTATGCCTATGAAGAGCACGGCCAGGTATGGGCTGGAGAACTTGAAGAGCGTCCAAGCTGCCCGCTCTGTGGGGCGGGCCACGACCCAGCCGGAGATGGCCACCATGAGCGCTCCAGACGCCAGGGCCGTCACCGCATATACCATGCCCGACGCCGGTGCGCCGCCCGCCGTCAGGAAGAGCGGGACTAGGCTGAAGGCGACCATCGCCAAGGTAGACGCGGCGATCACGCGCGCCGAGGTGCTCTCTGACCGGACGGCCGTCAGCATCGGCACGTCCACCCTGTTGTAGTCATCCCTGTAGCGCATCGTCAGGGACCATATGTGCAGCGGAATCCAGACAAAGACCAGGCCTGCCAGCACCATGCCCATCGTCCAGAGGTCGGCGGTGGTCACGGCCACCCACCCCACCAAAGGAGGGGAGCCGCCGCACAGCCCGCCCAGTATTATGTTGAACTGGGAGCGCCTCTTGAGCAGATACGAGTACACTATGATATTATTGAACAGACCAAATCCGATGAATGCGGTCGCCAGCGCCCCCTGAATGGGTGTGGCTGTGTACGATATGCCCCATGCCAGTACCAGAGACGCGGCGGCCAGCGCATACCCAAAGTTCCTGGCCTTGACTGGAGGGCTTATGCGCCCGGACGGCAGCGGCCTGGACTTGGTCCGCTCCATCTTGCCGTCTATGTCCCGGTCGTGGTAGTTGGTCAGGGTGTTGGCCGCCGCCGAGCCGGCCGCCACAGAGAATATGGCCAGCAGCCAAGTCGCCGCCGACACCTCTATCTGGTATATGTTGGAGGCGGCCACCAGCCCCCCGATCGCGGTGAAGACCAGCAGGTACCATATCTTGGGCTTGGTGAGCTCATAATATACGGCGAGCCGGGACCGGGCCATGTGCCTCTGCAACGTCATGGAATGGACCCCGTGGACATATATGGCATTGCCTTCTGCTGGGACTTCATCTCTATGAACGACTCCGAGGAGAGCACCCCCTCTATCCGCCCTATCTTCTCGGAGACCATGCGGTGCATCGCGTCCAGCGAGGTGGTGTACGCGGTGACCAGTATGTCGAACCTGCCGGTTACCTCGGCAACCTCGTAGACCCCATCTATGTCGAAGAGTTCCTGTATGATGCTGTTACGCTTCTTGGTGTCCATCTTTATGCCCGCCAGCACCTTCACCTCGTACCCCAGGGCGGCGTTGTTCACCTCGATGGTGAAGCGGCGTATGAGCCCCCTGTCCACCAGGCGCCGTATTCTAGAGTAGGCGACGGAGGGGTTGACGCTGATCTTGCGGGCCAGCTTCGGCACCGATATGGAGGAGTCTTGGGCCAGCTCCGATAGTATGAGCGTGTCTATGTCGTCTATTCCAGCCAATGCTGAGTCGCTCATCTATTTTGTATATATTTTTGGCGGATCCGCGGCGCAAAGCCAAAGTTATGGCGGTGCGACATCACCTAGGCTCAGATCTTAGATCTTGACAATCCCAAGAATCGTCAAAGACTATACAATGGTGAGGTCAGGGGGCAGCTTCCCGAGCTTGCCCTTCTTGAGGAGCATCTCGGCCAAGAGCACGGCGCCCTTTGCCGAGCCCATCTTCTTGTTGTGGGAGAAGAGCATGTACTTGAGACCGTGCTCAAAGAGTTCCTCCCTCTCTACCCGGCCTATGGTAGTGGTCATCCCGTCGCCGACAGTCCTCTCCAAGCGCGGCTGGGGGCGGGTAGGATCCTCGTGGAACGCGTAGTACTTTTCGGGGGCCGACGGCAACCCCGCCGTGGATATGTGCTCGTTGTACGAGTCGTAGGTGTCTTTGGCCTTGGACGGATCCACGTCCTCGGAGGTCTCCACGAAGACCGACTCGGTATGCCCGTCTATGACCGGAACCCGGGTGCAGGTGCAGCTGACGAGGATATTCGCGTCGTGGATGCGGCCGTTATCCAGATTCCCCAGTATCTTACGGGTCTCTATGCGCACCTTGCCCTCCTCTTTGGGGATATAGGGCAGTATGTTATCTGTTATGCCCATGGCCGTCACCCCCGTCTGACCACCGCCGGATATGGCCTGCATGGAAGTCATCAGGACCTTTTTGGCGCCATACTTGTCCAGTAGTGGCTTCAGCGTGATGACCAAACCAGTAGTGGTGCAGTTGGGCAGCGGGGCGACCCAGCCCTTCCAAGAACGCCTGCGCTTCTGCTCTTCCAGCAGTTCGGCATGGTCGTCGTTGATGCCTGGTATGAGTATGGGGACGTCCTCCTCGTACCGGTATGCCGAGCTGGTGGATATCACCGGCAGGTCTTTGGCGAAGCGGGTCTCTATCTCCCGGGCGGGTCCGGACTCAACGGCCGAGAATATCAGGTCCAAGTTCGCGGTGTCCACCTCGTCCACCCCACGAACCGTCATATCCCGGACGTACTCGGGTATGTCGCCACCCACGCTCCAAGCCACTATCTCCGTATTGGGGTCCCGGATGGCCTCGACGTACTTTTTGCCGGCAGTCCTGGACGAGGCGGCTATCTGAGTCACCTCGAACCAAGGGTGGCCCTCCAGCGACTGTATGAACTCCTGGCCCACCGAGCCGGTGGCCCCGATTATGGCGACTCTCTTCTTCACGGGGGCGTCGGCAGAGATGCGGCCTTAATATTGTTTGCAATCAGTGGTTCGTACATCCTCAGGTCCACCTGATGATGCGCTGATCTCAAGAAAACTTCATCTGTGGTGAATTGCGATCGTCCTAGAGCGTTAAGTAGCGTGTTGCGCCAGTCCCACCAGATAACCACAAATGATGGAACTGGCGCACGGGCAACAATGGCCGAGAAC
>JAGWAW010000016.1:14719-15301 GCA_021296165.1 Nitrosopumilaceae archaeon
GGCCAAGATCACGGTGGAGCGGGACAGGGCCATAGAGGAGCGGGACTATCTGAGGCGGCGGCACGCCCACCACAACACCGCCGGAAAGAGCGCCTACACCGAACACAGGTCCCGCGTCAACGAAGACATCAAAAAGATGGAGGCCGAGCTGGCCGCCGACGCGCCGGAGGCCGCTGGCGACGCCGCCGCGGACGCCGCGCGCCGGGGCCCCGCCCCCGGGCACGCCGGAAGCAGCCACTCCAACAGGCCGCACAAAAAGGTGTGGCACATACTGACCGAGTGCACCCACTGCCACGCGCGGGGGCGCCTCAGGCAGGGCCGCTCCCTGACCCGCCTGTGCAACGACTTTGACGGCGACGGCATGTACATGCGGACCACCGCCCACATAGGGTACGAGTACGCCTGCAGGGCCTGCGGGGAGGGCAGCCGTTCCAGGTTTCCCTGCGTGCCCGGCACCTCCTTCGGCAGGAAGGCGCTGGGCATCATGGTACGGCTGGGCGGGGAAAAGTGCGTCGACGCGGACATCGCCGAGATGTTCGGGGACATGTTCGGGTTCCCGACCGCCGAGACCACGATATGGAA
>JAGWAW010000169.1 GCA_021296165.1 Nitrosopumilaceae archaeon
AAAGTCATGCCGGTACCGTACTCGGACACACGCGTACGGATCTGGGTAAAGATCAGAGGGGTGGACCTGACTTGTTACGATTTACATGGGTGGTTGCCGGGACGGGGCTGCACGAGACGTACTTGCGGGCATGGGCAGCGCGGCCGGCCTAGGCGCGGACAGGCATCGGCGGGGTGTCATATGTGGGCAGCACGGGTATGCGGCGGACCCCCCATACAGAGGGCGTCGACGGGTACGGTCCGCCCCTCCCGTCGGGAGGTGGACACCGGGCAGGATACTGTCCATATCCGAGGATGCGATGCCGGCCCGCTGCAGCCGGATGATCGCACCGCCAGTGAAGCGGCTAGGGCGCCACGGCCTGCTCCGGAAGCCGGTCTACACTACAATGGGCTTTCACGGCATCCACCGGTACGACAAGAACCCGAACATGGAGTTCATGGGATACTCCAAGCACAGGAACGGCACCCGCCTGTTCAACGCGCCGGCCGGCGTCCACTGCATGGAAGGGGCGCGGGCGCGCCCGGGGGTGCCGGTGCGCGCAAGGGAGACATTCCCGGCGGATGCGGCCGCCGCCCCGCTGTACGCGTGCAAGGGCAGCGGCACCGGAGGTGCGCACGCCCCTGCCGGACCGCGAGTCCTACTAGACCGGCATGATAGACCTGCAGGAGGGCGGGGCATCACCTGGCCGGTGCCCGCCAAGACGGACGCCGTCAAGTAGATCGCCGAGTTAGAGAGTGGAGGGGGGTCCGTCTCCACCCATTCGGTCGGATACGGCGGCCTGCGCGCCGAGTCCGCCCCGATTGTATGGCCGGCCAAGGACGGGGACGGCTCCGGGGGGGCGGCCGGGGGGGATGAGGGCGAGCCACTCCACCACGCGTTCGCCGCCAACGCCCCACCCGGGGCGGCGAGATACTACACGGACAGGTTCAAGATGTACAGGCGGCGCCGGGGGACGGAGACTGCCTTCCGGCGCCATACGCCGGGCCGATATGTTCCGAGCGATGGGCGACAGGTACGGGAATCCACGGCATAAATTCGGCCATGCCGCGGCACCGCATGCGGGGCGGTGGGCATGCCGCGGTTGCAGGAGCGGACGACGGCATGGCAGCTTGGTGCGGGGCTGAAATTCATTGGCGAGTGCGCTTGATTCTTAACTGCGGATCGCGCCTGTTCTGCGTCTCATACTATCGCCTACCGTAGCGTCTCAACGTCTATTATTGCAGGGGGTTGCCGTCCGCTGTTTGTAAAAATGTCGGCAAACCCATCTGCGGCGTATATTGCATTGGCGCCGACCGCGAGACGTATGCCGGCCCCGGAATCTATGGCTTCCAGCATGTTGGCGTGGGTGCTGTTGTCTACGGAAAACGCCAGTATGGGGCTGCGGGACTGCCCGTCCACCGTGTGCACCTCTACACTGCCGAGGGCGGCGGCGGTGCCGTTCTCGTTGTATGCCGCCATGTCGTGTATCAAAGATATGTTGTCTGCCTCAATCACGATGACCGGCTCGGAGAATACGAGCAGGAGCTTGGCGGTTGTAGTGTCGTATATGGCGTGCGTGAGCGGGGGATCGGGGGACAGGACAGTGCGGGTGTACTCCTCCGGGAGCGGCGTCAGGGCCGCCTCGTTGCACTGCATGTATGGCAGATGGCACGAGCCATAATCCAAGAACGGGATGGTCTGGGCGCGGTCCGCGCTCGTGCGATAAAACTGGATGGCCTCCGGCTCGAATCCACTGTCGACCCAGTAGCAGAACCTTGCCTCTGCGGTCTCCCCGCGCCGTATGCTCCACCCGTCCCACGCGGTGCAGTCGTCTTCTGATACGGCTACGCCGCGGCTCTCGGCCTGCTCCCGGGTCATGTCATGATATGCGAGGTACTCGCCGTTGGACCACGCGCAGTGGCCCTGGACCGCATCGCATGCCGGTGTGGTGCGGGTGTGCGGGTGGGTCTCACTCAGGGCGTTCAACGACACGTTAATCTCGCCGGATCGTGCCGTGCCGTCCCGGTTGTCGTTGGTCAAGGTGGTGAACTCGTGGTTTGTTATGGATATGGTGAACTGCACAAAGTCATTGCCGCTGTGGCTAACCCTCTCGTATCCGGTTATGTCTATGGCCACATCCAGATGGTCTGGGTTGGGCGGCGTGACGTCCATGATCTGCACCCCGTCCTCACCACTCCCTGCGGCCACTATGGCGTACGTCCGGCCCCCGCCCTCGAACACCGCCACATTGGTAGCCCCACCCAGGGCGCTGAACCCCCCCGAGCCGTCAAACACCGCCGAGACGGGGGCCGGGTGAACGGGGTTTGTAATGTCCATGATCTGCACCCCGTCATCACCCCATGCTGCCACTATGGCGTACGTCCGGCCCCCGCCCTCGAACACCTCTACATTATAAGCCCCACCCAGGGCGCTGAACCCCCCCGAGCCGTCAAACACCGCCGAGACGGGGGCCGGCCCGCCAACTACCGGATTCACCTGTCCTGCAGCCATGCTCATGTGCCCTGCCGCCAATGCTGTAATTATAAAAATTCCAAACAGTGCGTATGTTTGATTTTTCACAGGGGGGAGGAGGCTCGGCTGTCTATATCTTTGTCGTAGAATAGGTTCTTGAGCATTAAGTAACAAGTCAGGTCCACCCCTCTGATCTTTACCCAGATCCGTACGCGTGTGTCCGAGTACGGTACCGGCATGACTTTG
>JAGWAW010000170.1:0-1998 GCA_021296165.1 Nitrosopumilaceae archaeon
ATACCCCTTCAGATGCGCGGTGGGGGCTCCAGAAAATTACGCAACTCGAGATTCAGTCTCGATTGTGAATATTCCCCATAGTCTGCCCGCAGCCGGACAGCATCGTGGCTAGGTCGGAGCGTGCCGTGCTGTTCGGCCACGCCCCACTAGGGCGTCGTGCTCTGCAGCCGCTCCAGCGTGGACTCGGGGATGTGGTCCAGGGTCTTCTGCAGGATCGACCCCAAGACAGGCTGGTCGCCCCTGTATCCGACGGAGAGATCATACGAGTATCCAGTGGGGCCAGCGTTGTAGACCGTCATCCCCTCAAGCTCTGCGATGGCATGTACCACCTGCCAGACGTCCACGAAGGCGTCTGCACCACCCTCCCGGAGAATGGTCAGACCCTCGGTGAAGCTGTCCACCGAGATGCGGTCGACATCTGGGTAGTTCTCGTCCAGCCAGCCCTCCACCGAGTAGTCACGGATGGTCAGCACCCGCAGGTTAGGCTCCTCCAGAGTTAGCTGCACATCCTCGGCGGCAACCAGGACCGACTCGATGGTGAAGTGTGGGGAGGTGAACCCCATGTACTCGGATCTCTCGGCCGTGTTGACGACCATCAATAGGACGTCGGCGTCTCTGTCCCGGATGGCCTGCAGGGCAGCAGTCCAGTCGGCTATCTGGGCGGCCTGCAAGTCGGCGCCCGTGATCCTCTCAAACTCGGCCACGTAGGCGGCGGCGACGCCGGAGAGCCTTCCTGCCTCATCAATATACTCTATCGGGAACCAACCCGGCTCATAGGCGACCCGGATGACGGGGTTGTTCGCCAGCCACTCCTCCTCCTCGGCGGTCCACGCCGGGCCGGCCGGGCCCTCGAATATCTCCAGTAGGGGCGGGGAAGCGTCCAAGGCCTTCTGCATGATCAACCCCAGAACGGGCTGGTCGCTACGGTAGCCGACGGCCAGCGGGTACGAGTGCCCGGTGGGACCCGCATTATAGACGGTCATTCCCTCCATCTCAGCGATGGCCCGCAGGACCGGCCAAGTGGCGGCAAACGCGTCGGCCTCGCCAGCCCTCAGCATGGCCAGCCCCTCGGTGAAGCTATCCACCGAGATGTACTCGACGTCCGGACGGTTCTCGTCCAGCCAGCTCTCTATCTCATAGTCGCGGATGGTCAGCACCCGCAGGCCGGGCTCGTCCAAGCTGAGCTGTCCCTCCTCCAAGGACACCAGGCGCGTCTCCATCTGGTGGTGTGGGTTGGTGAACCCCATGTACTCGGCCCGCTCGGCAGTGTGGGCCACCATGAACAAGACGTCGGCGTCTCTGTCCCGGATGGCCTGCAGGGTTCTGGTCCAGTCCTCCGTCAGGACCGGCAGGAGGTCGGCCCCGGTCAACCTCTCAAACTCGATGACATAGTCCAGCGTGACGCCGGCTAGCTGCCCGTGCTCGTCGGCATACTCTATCGGGAACCACCCCGGGTCGTGGGCCACCCGGATGACGGGATGATCGCGCAACCACGCCTCCTCCTCGGTGGTAAGCCCCAGCTCGGCCGAAGGCCCCTGTGTCGGGCCCCTGACCAAGTCTATCCCCCCGGCAATCAGGGTCTCGCCGGCATCCGGTAAGAGGCAGACGGGCAACAAGCCCGCCAAGTAGAATAGGACCTCAGGCTCATTGCACTGCACCACCCAGAGTCCCGCCCCCTGCTGCAACGGCGTAGGGTGCCTGTCTACCCCATCCGAGGAGGTAGCGTAGGCCGCTGCCTGGTACGGCCAGTCCAAGGCGGAATCCGCCAGAACGGGAACCGCCGCCAACAGCGCTACACCCAAGATGGCACAGGCTGCTACACCTGTGGTGCGTAACCGGCTCATCGGGAGGCGAGGCGATGCCAATGGCCACCAACGGATACGCATTGTATTTAACTATGGCTCCAGAAGATATGGTGCTCTGTAGTCCGAAAAGTAGTTCCGCCCCCTGTTTTTTGGGACCGTACTGTACTAATAGGAGGGCTCCGGTTTGGGTAAC
>JAGWAW010000170.1:2226-2541 GCA_021296165.1 Nitrosopumilaceae archaeon
CGCTGCGCATGGGCAGGCCAAAAAACGGCCTGCCCGGGCGCCGGGAGCAATCGGCTGTCATCTCCTGCCGCCAGGCTGCTCATCTGGGCGCCGCCGGACTGGAGGGGGAGATCGAGGGGGCCACTGGCGTCCACATACCCCATAATACCATCCACGACATACTGAAGGGTGAAGGTATGGCACGCACCGAACCCAAGAAAGGCGGGAGGCGCAGGTGGGTGCGCTACGAGCGCACGCACTCCAATTCTATGTGGCACACCGACTACAAGCAGTTGGACGACGGCAGGTGGTTCCTGTGCTACGAGGACGATGCCT
>JAGWAW010000170.1:2751-5748 GCA_021296165.1 Nitrosopumilaceae archaeon
AGACCAACGGCAAGCTGGAAAAGCTCCACGGCGAGATACAGCGCAAGCTTCCAGAGTTTGAGGCCATACTCATGCGGACAAGCGAGCCCATTGACCTGTTCATGAAGTGGTACAACTATGAGCGCCCGCACATGTCGCTGGACTACGATAAGCGGGAGACGCCGTGGCAGGCTTTCCAGAGAAAGATGCCTCCCGCCGGTGCGGTTGTGGTGGACGAGCAGACCAAAGAGGAGTATGCGGTGGAATGACGGGACGGAATGGTCAGAGCCTTATCGATCATATTGCGGAGTGGAAACGCACCTGCTCACCGCCGCGGCGGAGTGGAAATCCCCAAGATACACACAACTCTAATAGGAAACCATGCCGTGAGCTTCAGAGTCATGTCTGTAGGCGGAACTACTTTTCGGATTGCACACCAGAAGATATGGTGCAAACCGTCAGGAGATTATTCAGCGCGCCATACGTACGGCCAACACCAGCACTCCGGCCACGTACTTCGCATGGTTGCCGGGACTATCCATACTCGCGCCCAGAGTGCCGATGCCGCATCCATAGTCGGGGCCGTACACGCCGCGGATGCCGGGTACGACGGAGCTCTGGGCGTACACGGCCTGGACGAGAACATGGACCTAAAGGCCGTAGCGTATGAGGTCTGGACCATCAAAGATCTCCACTGGTTCACAGAAGGCCTGCAATACCCCATGCCCCGACTCGTAGACGTCCCTGCCCGTGCACCGGCCGGTTGCCTGTGACGGCACAGGTTGCATGTACGGTGGCGGATATGCCGCCCGCGCTTTTAGTGGCCAGTGACCTACGCCCTGGACGGCAGGGGAGCCGCCCGCCGGATGCGGGCATGCGGCGCAAAGCCGTTTATTGCGCAGGCACGGCAGTCCGCCGCATGGGCCGGCTGTTTGGCACCAACGGCGTGCGGGGAGTCTTCGGCGAGGACCTTACCCTGGAGGTGGTGCACGACCTCACGATGTCCATATCAAGGCATTTGGGGGAGGGCCGCGTGCTGGTGGGCCGCGACGGCCGCCACTCCAGCCAGGCCATATCGGACATGGTGTGCGCCACCCTCAACTATGCGGGCCGGGACTGCGCCGACGCCGGCCTAGTCCCCACGCCCTGCCTGGAGTACTGCGTTCGGGTCATGGGGTGCGCGGGGGGCATCATGGTTACGGCATCCCACAACCCTCCCCAGTACAACGGCATAAAGCCTGTAGCCGCAGACGGTGTGGAGGTCTCGCGGGACGACGAGGCGGCAATAGAGCAGCACTACATAAACAAGGACGCCCCCGCGCCGCCCAGGTTCGGCACCACCGTGACCGAGGGGGCGGCCGTCCGGACGTACCTGAACGGGATACTTTCGCACGTGGACGCCGATGCCATACGCCAGGAAGGCTACACGGTGGCGCTGGACATGGGCAATGGTACCCAGGCGGTGACGGCCCCCCTCCTGTGCCAGATGCTGGACTGCCGCATAGTTCCGGTGTACGATACGATAGACGGCGACTTCCCGGGCAGGGGATCAGAGCCCACCCCGGACAATCTGGCGGACCTGTCGGCAGCGGTGCAGGAGAGCGGCGCCGACCTGGGAATCGCATTCGACGGGGACGGGGACAGGAGCCTGATCTGTGACGAGAACGGGGATGTCCTGACAGGAGACAAATCCGCCCTCCTTCTGGCCCGGCACATCCTGGAGCGGAGCCAGGGAGCCAGGGTGGTCACCTGCCTGAACTCTGGACTGGCAATAGACGAACTGGCCGCCCGGTACGGCTCGGCAGTGATCCGGACACGGGTTGGGAGCGTGGAGGTATCCCGTAGGATGGTGGAGTGCGGCGCCATGGTGGGCTTTGAGGAGAACGGGGGCTTCATGTACGGCCCGCACAACCAGGTGCGGGACGGCCTGATGACACTGGCCTTGGCGCTTGGCGCCCTTGGGTCTTCCGGCCTGACCGTATCGGAGATGGCCCAAACCCTGCCGGACTCCCATACCGCCAAGACCAAGGTGCGGTGCACCCCATCCCAGGCCGAGACGCTGGTGGCGGAGCTGGCCCGTGCCCACCCCGGCGCCGACACCACCGACGGCGTGCGCATCAAACTGGGGGAGCGCCGGTGGGTGATGGTGCGGCCCAGCGGCACCGAGCCCATCGTACGGATATACGCCGAGGCCCCCTCCCAGACAGAGCTGGACTCCACGCTCTCCGAGTATGGGGCCATTGCCCGGGAGATAATCAAAAGTTAAAATTTGACTCCCATTGCCCTTACCGCAATGGCACCAGACGCCCTAGAGCCCTCAAAGGATGCCGCTGAGGCGGCCGAGCCAGAACCCCCCAAGCCAAAGACATACACCCCCGAGGAGATAGCCGCCATATCGGCGCGCGTGGAGCAGTATACCGACAGCACCCCGCCGTACAACCCGCAGCATATGCTGAGCCCCGAGTACGGGGGGACGTCAAACTACGAGGAGGGCATAAAGCAGGTGCGCCGAGAGACCCAAGAGAGGCTGGAGGCGCTGAAGGCGGATCCGCAGGCAAGCCAACAGCAGATCCATCAGGCCGCCGAGGACCTGAAGACGCTGGATCATCTCTACGAGAACTACAACATAGGCATGAACGTCTTTAGGACGGCGCACGGCGGCCGGAGCAAGCTGCGCAAGTAGCAGAGCACACAATGTGGAGATCTGCCGGCGCCGGGCGGCTCCCCGCCATCTGCCGTCTCACAGGATAGGGACAGGTTTGGCTAATGGCGCTCACCGTCGGGCGTGTCCTTCGCGGCGCAGTCGTGCATGGCGAACCTGGTCGCCTTGTATGCCCAGTCGCCCCAGAACCGGCTTGGGCGTGTGGCCTAATCTGCGCGTGTTCTGGGTGTTGTACGTGGCACGAGTCGTGATATCGTTGGCGCCCCTTGCCCGCAGGGTCATTGGTGGGGACCCCGCTAGAGGGAGACCGATCAGCGATGCACACTTTAGCAGTAGGAGGCCAGCCGAAACATGAC
>JAGWAW010000171.1 GCA_021296165.1 Nitrosopumilaceae archaeon
TTCTCGGCCATTGTTGCCCGTGCGCCAGTTCCATCATTTGTGGTTATCTGGTGGGACTGGCGCAACACGCTACTTAACACTCTAGGACGATCGCAATTCACCACAGGTGAAGTTTTCTTGAGATCAGCGCATCATCAGGTGGACCTGAGGATGTACGCCGGGAGCGTCCCAACTTTATTATACGAACCGTGGGCTCTCCCCACCGCAATGGCGTCGGTATTCCTCACCCCGCGCTCCATAGCCGTCATAGGGGCCTCGGACAAGCCCGGCAGCGTGGGCAGCACCATCACACGCAACATCATGCGCGGGTTCCGGGGCGACATATACCCGGTGAGCCCCACCCGGGCCACAGTCTTTGGCCGAACCGCGTACAAGAGCGTCTTGGACATACCGGACCCCGTCGACCTAGCCGTCATAGTCATAAAGAACGTGCTGGTGCCCGCGGTCCTAGAGGAGTGCGGCCAGAAGGGCCTGAAGGGGGCCATAGTGATAACGGCCGGCTTCAAGGAGGTGGACGAGGAGGGGGCCAAGCTGGAGAACCAGCTCCGGGAGATATCCTCAAAGTACGGCATGGAGCTGGTGGGCCCCAACTGTCTGGGCGTGATGAACCTAGACCCAGACACCATGATGAACTCCACATTCCTGAAGGTCACGCCCAAGACCGGCTCCATAGCCTTGGTGTCGCAGAGCGGGGCCATCTGCGCCGCCCTCTGCGAGGACGCCAGCGCCCAGGGGATAGGCTTCTCGGCGGTAGTGAGTCTGGGCAACAAGGCGTCCACCGGCGAGATAGAGGTGCTGAGGACGCTGGCCGCCCACAGGCAGACCCGCGTCATAGTCATGTACTTGGAGGACATAGGGGACGGGCGGGAGTTCGTGGACACCTGCCGCATGGTCACCCGACGCCACAAGAAGCCCATCCTGGTACTCAAGTCCGGCCGCAGCCCCGAGGGCGCCAAGGCGGCCATGTCCCACACCGGTGCCCTGATGGGTTCGGACGAGCTGTACGACGCCCTGCTGGAGCAGGCCGGAGTCATCCGTGTCGACACCATGGACGAGCTCTTCGACTACGCGGTGGCATTTGCCAAGCAGCCCCTACCCAACGGCGGCCTGGCCATAGTATCCAACGCCGGCGGCCCGGCGATAATATCCACCGACGCCTGCTCCAAGGCTGGCATCGCGATGGCCGACATATCGTCGGTGCGCCCTGAGATAGACAAGGTGATACCCCCTTGGGGGAGCTCCCGTAACCCTGTTGATATAGTGGGGGATGCCGACTACAACCGGTTCCGGGGGGTGCTGGAGCGCGTTCTGGGCCACCCCAACGTGGGCTCGGCGATAGTGATGTGCACCCCCTCGGGTACGCTGGACTATGACGGCTTGGCCAAGGTGATAGTAGAGATGTCTGAGAAGTACAACAAGACCATACTGGCCAGTCTGATGGGGCTGGACGAGGGCATAACCAACCGCCAGATACTGGCCGAGGGCGGCGTTCCCTACTACACCTATGCGGAGGGAGCCGTGCGGGCCCTCAGGGCGATGCTGCGCTTCTCGGCATGGCTGGAGCGGGACCCGGGCGCTGCAGACGAGTTCGAGGCGGACCGCGATGCGGTCGCCCGGATACTGGACGCCGCAGAGAGGGAGGGCCGCGCCGCCCTGCTGGAGGAGGAGGGCATACGCATACTGGAGGCGTACGGCCTGCCCCTGCCGCGGAGCGCCGCGTGCCGAACCCCCGCCGAGGCGGTGCGGGCAGCCGAAGACATAGGATATCCAGTCGTGCTGAAGATAATATCCCCCCAGATAACCCACAAGTCCGACGCCGGCGGGGTGAGGGTGGGGCTCTCCGGTCCCGCGGACGTGGAGGGGGCGTTCGCCGAGATAACGGCCAGCGCCATGCGGTACGACCCGCAGGCGCGAATAGACGGGTGCCTGGTGGTGGAGATGGTCCGGGGCGGCCGCGAGATGATAATAGGCTGCAAGCGGGAGCCGGGCATGGGCCCAATGCTGATGCTGGGGATGGGCGGCATATACGTCGAGGTGCTGAAGGACGTGACCTTCAGGCTCGCCCCCGTAACCGGAGTGGAGGCCCGCGAGATGATCCATTCCATAAAGACCAGAAAGATGCTGGAGGGCGTGCGGGGCCAGAAGCCATCCGACGTATCGTCGCTGGCCGAGTGCGTCCAGCGGGTCTCCCGTCTGGTGACCGACCACCCCCGGATCAGGGAGCTGGACATGAACCCTGTGGTGGTCCTGGAGAAGGGCTGCCGCGTGCTGGACGTGCGGATGGGCCTGTAGCATGGAGCGGCGGCCGCGCCGTCCCCCTGCTAAAAATAGAAGATTGGTCTAGTATCTGGGAATTATGCTGAGTCTTGACTTGGCTGAGACCGCCACTATGGATACGATGGCAGCCGCCAGTATAACGACCGCTATGGTGCCGAACTCGGGCACGACGTTTGCGAATATCACCTCGTCCCCAACCGGGCCGGTGATCTCATCCACGCCGTATCCTTGGAACGTCACGGTTATGTCCACCGGGTCGCCGGTGGGTAGGGCTCCAGTCATGTGCTCACCCATGCCCATGTGCTCGTGAGCGCCCATGGCATTGAGTACCTCTTCGTCTCCCTGCAT
>JAGWAW010000017.1 GCA_021296165.1 Nitrosopumilaceae archaeon
AGAAGCGGACCGCGTCCGGACGATGCTTTTTGTGTCTTGGCTCTTGCCATATTGCGGCGTAGCCGCAGTATGGGGGTGTGGGGTTATAGATCCCTTTCGGTTTAACCACGTGGTTAAGGACCGAAACTACCCCCACGATTAGGAATATAAGCGATTCAGAAAAGTTCCGCCGCGACCACCTGCGGCACTATACCGACACGGCATACATCGCGATGGACAAGGCCGTCCCGGGGCTGGACCATACCACGCCGTTCAAGCGCAAACCGGGCAAGGACCTGGCCCCCGAGCAGCGGGCATACAGCAAGGCCCACTGTATGGTCCGCATACGCGTGGAAAACGGCATCCGGAGGGTCAAGATATTCCGGATCATGAAGGAGAGGTACAGGAACAAGCTGGAATGGTACGATCATACCACGACATCGCCTGCAAGCCATCCTGATGAAGAGAGACGGCATCCTCTGAGGTGCCGTGGCTGGCCGGCGTGGGCGGGGGCCGTACGATTTTTAATTACAGATCACGTCTCGGACTGGCTTATGTCAGATATTGTTTTGGCAATTGTACAAATGATCTTTGGATTTAGGTTTGACTCAGGCTCGTCCCAGAACAGGCAGTTGATGTTCTCCATTTGTCCCGAGGCAATCAGGTATGACAGCGTGCTGACCTTACGCATGCCTTCTGCAACAAGTGGCATCTCCAGTAAGCCATCCCTCTGGTGCAGGTAAAAGTGGTCATCATCCTTGTTAAGTACAACAGATGCGGCGTTCTTGATCAGTATCAGCAGCCTGCTGGTGGCCTGCCGAGGCCCC
Organism: Nitrosopumilaceae archaeon; assembly: GCA_021296165.1. Classification (GTDB taxonomy): domain Archaea; phylum Thermoproteota; class Nitrososphaeria; order Nitrososphaerales; family Nitrosopumilaceae; genus VYCS01. The sequence continues at coordinate 807 of JAGWAW010000017.1, forward strand.
GTACGACAGTGCTAAAACCGCGGTCGACCAGCCCGGGCAGGCGCCGCACGGCTTTTGGTTATGGAACGTATATCGGTATGGATTGGGCGGCGGCGTCCCTGTCCGGATCAGCACCCACACCGCCACGCGCAGGCGAACCGCCCGCGTCCGGGCTGGCCCCTGCGGCTCACTTCACGGTGACCGACTTTGCCAGGTTGCGTGGATAGTCGGGGTCGGCATCTCGGGCAACGGCCGCATGGTACGCCAGCAGCTGCGCCGCCACCACCTCGGAGAAGGAGTACGAGACCTCGTCGCCCGGCGGAATCCTTATCCAGTGGTCGTACGCGTCACTCTCCCGGTCTGATATCCCTATGATTTTGGCGCCCCGCGCCCGCGCCTCCCGCGCCCCCAGCAGCATGTCTCCGTACGTGGAGTCGTACGGGTTCAGAACTATGACGGGGGTGCCCTTCTCTATCAGTGCCAGGGGGCCGTGCTTCATCTCGCCGCCGGCCAGCCCCTCGGCGTGTATGTACGTAAGCTCCTTTATCTTGAGGGCCGCCTCCACCGCTGCCGGGTAGTGCAGTCCCCTCCCCAGCACATACACGTCGGTTATGTCCCGGATTTGGGCGGCCACCTCCCGGATGCGGTCGGAGTCCTGCACCACGCGCGAGACGGCCGATGCCACCCCCTCCAGGTCCACCCCGGTGTCGCCGGCCAGAGCCTCTGCCAGCCTCAGCATGATACTGTACTGGGCGCAAAAGCTCTTGGTGGCGGCCACCCCCACCTCGGGCCCGCAGTCCATCCGGATTACCACGTCCGAGTCGCGCGCCAGCGACGAGTTTGCCGAGTTCACCACCCCCGCTATTGTGCAGCCGGCCCGCCGGGCCGTCCGGACCGCCTCCAGCACGTCGGCGCTCTCCCCGCTCTGGGATATGGCCAGGAGGACCCCGCCGCGCTCCAGCATCGTGTCGCCGGGCATCTCGCTGGCAATGACCGCATCCAGCCGCACCCCCGCGAAGCGGGCCAGCACGCGCCGGCCCATCAGGGCCGCGTTGTAGCTGGTGCCGCTGCCCGTCGCGTAGGCGTGGCCGGCGATCCGCACCATATCGGCCACCCGCCTGATCTGCGCCACCGAGGAGGCCCCCGCCCGCCGTATCACGCCGGGCTGCTCGTTTATCTCCTTGATGGTGTAGTGGTCGTGATCCCCCTTGTCCAGATCGCCAAACTCCCGGGAGACCTTGGTGGCAGGGCGCCTCACCGCGTTCCCCTCAAAGTCCATCACCTCCAGGACGCCGTCCCGCACCATACAGCACGTGCCGTTCTCCAGGTATACTGCGTCGTCGGTGTACTCGATGAAGCCGCGCACGTCGCTGGCCAGGAAGAGCCCGTCGTCGGCCAGCCCGGCCATCAGCGGCTTGCCGTGCCGGGCACAGGCCATCGTGCCGTCCCCAAACATCGCTATGAACGCATAGTGTCCCCGGATATTCGACACGGTTCCCAGCAGCGAGGAGCGCACATCGCCGGTCTGATCATAGTACCGCTGCAGCAGGTTTGCTATGACTTCGCTGTCCGTCTCGCTGGCGAACACGTACCCCGAGTCCTCCAGCGACCGGCGCATCTCCAGGTGGTTCTCTATGACCCCGTTGTGGACTATGGCGACCCCGCCGGCGCTGCTCGTATGGGGGTGCGCGTTGGTGTCGCTCACCACGCCGTGCGTGGCCCACCGCGTGTGCCCCATGCCCGCGTGGCCGGCCAGCCCATCTAGGCCAAGGCGGCGGTTCACCTCCTCGACGCGGCCGGCGCCCTTCTTTAGCAGTATGGCGCCATCCTCGCCCCAGGTAGCCACTCCCACGCTGTCATACCCGCGGTACTCCATGCGCCGCAGCCCCGAGACCAAGACGGGCGCGGCAGCGGATCTCCCCGCGTACCCTATTATGGAGCACATCAGGATTCGGGTTTGTTTTCTGGGGCCTCTATGACCATCTTGGATGCCGGGTTCAGGCGGATGGTCTCCTCCTCGTCGGCCCGCACCGTGTACGATGGTATGTCAACTATGCGGTCGCCCATCATTATGTGGCCGTGCACTACCGCCTGCCGGGCCTGGTACGGCGAGCGGAACCCCAGCCGCTTCCAGACTATCGTTTGCAGACGCCTCCCCAGCAGGTCCGTGACCTGCAGGTTTAGCACGTCGTCGAGGGTGGCGTCCCCGCTCACCAGGCCGATGCGGGCCAGCGACGACATCAGCACGGGCTCGCGCTTCTCGCGGACCTCCCGCCGGAGGGCCAGAAGCGAGCGGGCCTGATGCCTCACCCTGGAGAGCGCGGTGTGGGCCTTCCACAGCTCCCTCTTGGTGCGCAGTCCGTACGTGCCCACCGTGCGCAGCTCCTCCATCTTCAGGTCGTAGTTGAGCGGCCTCTTGGGCTTGCGCCACATCTTACGCGGATACTTGGGGTCGCCCATCGCTCCATCACTTCCCCGGCTGGGCCTTTCCGCCCTTGGCCACGCCCACCGTTCCGCCCTTGCGGCCGGTGGTCCTGGTGCGCTGCCCGCGCACCTTCAGTCCGTACAGGTGCCGATGCCCCCGCCAGCTGTTGGTCTGCCTTTCCCGCTCTATGTCGTTGCGTATTGTAAACTGGATGTCTGAGGTGAGCAGGTGCTTGTCCTCGCCGGTCTCCATGTCCTTGCGGCGGTTCAGGAACCACACCGGAAAGCCGGCCTCCCGGGGATCCTTGATTATATCCTCTATCTTCTTGGCCGTCTCCTCGTCCATGTACCCCATGCTGGAGCCCGGCTCTATGCCCGTGCGGGTCAGTATCGCGCTGGCAAAGCTGTACCCCACGCCCCGGATCTGGGTAAGGCCTGCCAAGGTCTTCTTCTCGCCGGGTATGTCGTTGCCCAGTATACGCACGATGTGTTGGTACTCGCTCAAGCGGAGGCAAGTGCCCCTCCCCCCTGATAAAAACCATAACGTCAAGCAGGGGCGCGGACTCCCGTAGCGTTTCGCGCCCGATCCGGACACATACCGGATCCAGCTGTTGGCCGTCCCGGATCCTGCCGTTCGCAGACGTCAATCCCGGGCGCCGGGTTTTCGGGCAGAGTCGTTGCTGAAACGCCCGACTCCCCGCCGGCCTAGAGATGCGCCACGCACACGCGCAGGTTCATCTCCTCGGTGCAGAGGAGCAGCAGCGGTCCGCCATCCTTCAGCCATACGGTAATAAACGCGGCGTGCTGGTACCCGTTCAGCATGCAGGCCAGCGGCGTCCACTCATACCTGCCAGCCGCCTCGCCTTGTACACCACCCACGTCCACTCCGTTTACAACCATCCGGCCACCCGCAGCCGTGATGCCGACGGGTTTGGCATCGAGGTCTTCATAGATAGAGTCCGCCAGTTTTGTGGTTTGGACAACCGCCTGTGCATCGTACTCGGCGGGCAGGTTTTTGGCAGGGTGGCGCTTGCCCGTAAACGGCGTGGCCCACGAAGACGAGTTGCGCCCGCTGTACGAGAGGCTGGCCATCTCGTCCCCATCGTATGATACGTGCGCCTTGGCCATGCTGGGCGACATCATCAGATTCAGGTGCCGCTCCTCCAGCGAAAAGCCCCCGTCCTCCAGCACCTTGGCCGGCACGAACCCGTTGAGGAGCACCGACTTGTCGGGCGTGGCGGCCAGCGCGGTCAGCCGCCCGTTCTGCGCAACGAACGACATCCGCCTACATCCCAGATCCCGCGCCATACCGGCCATGGGAGCCACAAGCCCCGGCTGGATTATCGCGTCCATGCGGATGTGTCGCGCCGTACTGCAATAAATCACATATGGACGCGTTCCTTCCCACAGGTGGACCGTATGGCCGCGCCGGAATGTGCGGGTAGTCGTGGACAATTTGATCCGATCACCTTGTCGTGTCAGCCCGTGCTTGAGATTGAGCGGATCTAAATGTCCGCCACTACGGGTATCCGCGGCGCGTTCCACCGCCGGCAACCCTGTTGCGTTGGACATTGCAGGTGTTTGGCGGCGCCACACATACGGCTGCCACCAGTTCTTGGGGGAACCGCGCGGCGCGACAACTATAACCGGGCCCCGCGCGTATCTCCCCCGTGGACCTGGACGGCATAACCGAGACGCTGGAGCGAATGCAGGAGTCGCGGGACGCCATACTGGGCGGATCCCGCCGCGTCATAGGGCTGTGCAGCCGCGCCATAATGTCCATACACGGCGGCGGTGTGGACGAGGCCGCCCGGATGCTGGAGGAGGTCCGGCCCCTGCTGGATGAGATGCGCTCCGGCGCCCACCCGCGGACGGCGCAGCACCTGATACCCGCCGAGCAGGAGTACGTAGAGGCGTCCGCCCTGCTGGCCGTGGTACGTGGCGGAGAGATACCCCGAATCGACAAGCTGGGCACGATGCCCGAGTCGTACGTCTTGGGCCTGCTGGACATGGTGGGGGAGCTCAAGCGGCTCATGCTGGACCACATGCGCGCCGGCAGGACCGGGCAGGCCCTCTCGGTGTTCGACGCGATGGACCGCATGTACGGGGAGCTGTACAGGTTTGCCGCCTACGACAAGATACTCAAAGAGTCCCGCCGCAAGCTGGACGTGTGCCGGATGGTCCTGGAGACGTCCCGCTCGGCCATAACCGAGGAGGTGCGGCGGCAGGATATGGTCAGGACCGCCTCCGGGCACGATGGAGGGCGCGACCCCCATACCATACAACATGGTGCGGGCGATGGGATTTGAACCCACGAACTCCTGAGAGACTAGCCCCTCAAGCTAGCGCCTTTGGCCAGGCTGGGCGACACCCGCAACCACACATCCCTGTATGGTTTTTATAATCCTTGAGGGGTTTTTGTGTCCGTGCTGGTTCCGGTGAGATGCTTTACGTGCGGCAATCTGATAGCCGACAAGATGGAGAGGTACCGGAGTGCCATCAAGGAGGGGCAGCAGGCCGGCGATATTCTGGACTCCTTGGGGATCAGGCGGTACTGCTGTCGCAGAATGCTGCTTACCACGGTGGAGACCATCCACCAGATAGTCCCGTTCTACGAGGCCATGTACGAGAAGAACGAGTCGATACGCCGGAACGTGCTTTGACCGATACCATATCGTCGGTGCGTGGCCGCGTCATATACAACAGTCGTGGACAGCCCACCGTCGAGGTGGACGTGACCGCCGGCGGGCGCACCGGCAGGGCGGCGGCGCCCTCCGGGGCCAGCGTCGGAAAGCACGAGGCTGTATCCCTCCCGCCCGGCGGGCCCCGCGCCTCCCTGGACATACTGGCCGACCACTCCTCGGATCTGGTCGGGACAGACCCCGCCGACCAGGCCGCCGTCGGGAATATACTACGTGAGATGGACGGGACGCCCAACTACTCCCGCATCGGCGGGGCGCTGGCGTACGCCGTCTCGGTGGCCGCCGCCGAGTCGGCCGCCCTTGTACGGGGCGTGCCCCTGTACCGAGCCATATCGGAGCGGGACTCCTACCGGCTTCCGGTTCCCTTGGGCAACGTGCTGGGCGGGGGGGCCCACGCCGGGCGGGGGACGCCGGACATCCAGGAGATACTGGTATGCGCCACCGGCGCCCGCTCGGTGCGGGACGCCATACAGACCAACATGGACGTGCACCGCCAGCTGGGGAGCCTCCTGTCGGAGCGGGCCGGGTTCACCGGCGGGCGGGGCGACGAGGGGGGCTGGGCACCCAACATGAACAACGAGGAGGCCTTGGAGGTGGCGGCGCGCGCCTGCGAGTCGCTAGGATACACCCTGGGCAAGGAGGTCTCCCTGGGGGTGGACTTTGCGGCATCGACGCAGTACGACGCGGGCACCAACAGGTACGTGTACGACCGGGCCGGCTTTGAGAACAACCCCGGCGAGCAGCTGGAGTTTGCCGCCGACATAATATCCCGCTACAGGCTGATATACGCCGAGGATGCCGTGCACGAGGAGGCCTTTGCCGAGATGTCCGAGCTGGCCCGCCGCTTTCCGGAAGTGTTGGTAACCGGCGACGACCTGACGGTCACAAACCACACCATACTGGAGAGGGCCATACGGGAAGGCTCGTGCAACGCGGCCATCCTGAAGATAAACCAGGCCGGCTCGCTGCACGACGCCATGCTCTTTGCAGGGGCGGCCCAAAGAAACGGCATTAAACTGATCACCTCGCACCGCTCCGGCGAGTCCACCAACGCGCACATAGTGCACGTGGGCATCGCCACCGGCTCGGTGATGCTCAAGGTGGGCGTTGTGGGGGGCGAGCGGGTGGCCAAGCTGAACGAGATGGCGCGGGTGTCCGGGCATGATTTAATACGTGGAGTCGCAGAGGTGTAGGACTGTGGCAATGGAAGAATCGTTGGACAAGAGGTTGCTGGGCGCCGGAATCCGTGTGGGCACCCACGTCAAGACAAAATTCATGGCTCCCTTCATCACGGCGGCCACGCCAGATGGCGTATACCAGTTTGACCTGAGCGTAACGCAGCAGCGGATAGCCGCGGCGGCCAGGTTCATAAACGGCGTGGAGGCCGGGAACGTGCTGGTCTGCAGCGGCCGCGAGTTCGCCTACGCCCCTATCGAAAAGTTCTGCGAGCTGGTCGGGACCCAGATGAAGCTGAGCCGGTTTATGCCCGGAACCCTGACCAACCCCTCCCTGAAATACTACATCGAGCCCAGCCTCATACTGGTCTCTGATCCCCAGGTGGACGAGCAGGCCGTCATAGAGGCCACCAACGCAGGCATACCCGTCATCGGCATATCCAACTCGGACAACATCACCTCAAACCTGGACCTGGTGATACCGGCCAACAACAAGGGCCGAAAATCGCTGGCCGCCGTATTCTGGATGCTGGCTCGGGGCATCCTAGCCGAGCGAGACCAAGCCATGGAATATGAGATAGAAGACTTTGAGACCAAGAACGTCGACGAGGGCTGAGTGCAGACCGCCGGCCGTGTCCGGACTATTCTATCCGGACGATGCCAGCGCCCTGCGCCGCACCATATCTGAGTGTTTCCAGAATGGCCCCGGCAGCCCAAAGGATGCGGGACCAGGAGACATGCCGTACGGTGTGGTCTGCCCCCACGCCGGGTATGTCTACTCGGGCGCCGTCGCCGCACACTCGTACGCCGAGATGAACCGCGCCCGGCCCCCCTACGTCATACTGGTGGGGCCCAACCACCGGGGCAGCGGCCCGGCCCTGAGCCTCTCAGGACACGGACGCTGGGAGACGCCCCTGGGGGCGTCACCGGTATGGTACGGCGGGGACATCTCCTGGTGCGGCGCCTTACCGGACACGCCCTCCCACGCCCCCGAGCACAGCCTGGAGGTCCAGCTGCCCATGATACAGCATGTCTGGGGAGATGTGCCCATATCACCCATACTGATGAACGACCAGTCGCAGTCGGCAGCCGAGCGGCTGGGGAGGCACCTGGCAGGGATGGCGGGCCGGGACCGACCCGCCTTCATAGCGTCCTCGGACCTCACCCACTACTCCCCCGAAGAGGTGGCCCGCCGGCAGGACGCTGCCCTTCTGGAGGCCGTACTGGAGATGGACACCGACCACCTCTACCGGACGCTGCTCCAAAGGCGCGTCACCGCGTGCGGGTATGGGGCGATCGCGGCGGCCATCGAGTACTGCAGGGCGCGCGGTGCCACCGCCGGCCGGCTGCTCAAGTACGACACGAGCGCCGCCGCCTCGGGCGACGCCTCCAGCGTGGTGGGGTACTGCTCCGTGGCGTTCTACTAGCGGGCATGGTGAATGTGCCGGGCGGCCGCTGCACCATACCCAAATCAAGGATTTTTAACTCCCCCCTGTCGGCCCCCTGCCGTGAGCAAGATCAAGGATCCCTCCCTGGCAGAGGCGGGCGGTCTCTCGTACGGGTGGGCCCGGCAGCACATGCAGATACTGGACAGGACCATATCCCGGCTGCGCGACTCGCAACCGCTGGACGGCGTCACGGTGGCCTGCTGCCTCCACATAACCAAAGAGACATCCGTCCTGCTGATGGGCCTCAAGGAGCTGGGAGCCACGGTGGCCTGCTGCCCGGGGAACCCGCTGACCACCCAGGACGAGGTGGCCGCGTTTCTGGACTCGGAGGGCATCAACGTGTACGCCTGGAACGACCAGAACGCCCAGGAGTACGACTGGTGCATAGACCAGGCCCTCTCGCACAGCCCCTCCATACTGGTCGACGACGGCGCCGACATGAACATAAAGGCCCACTTTGACCAGAAACACTCCCGCATACCCGTGATGGGTGCCACCGAGGAGACCACCGCCGGGGTCACCCGCATACGCGCCGTCGAGAGGAAGGGCCTGCTGCGGTACCCTGTGATACTGGTCAACGAGGCATATACGAAGCACCTCTTTGACAACAGGTACGGCACAGGCCAGAGCACCATAGATGCACTTCTCCGCTCCATGAACTTGCTGATGGCCGCCAAGACGGTGGTGGTGGCCGGATACGGCTGGGTGGGCAAGGGCGTGGCTGCCCGGTGCGCCGGCATGAACTCCAATGTTATAGTGACCGAGGTGGACCCCGTGCGGGCCCTTGAGGCGCGCATGGACGGCCATATCGTCATGCCCATGTCCAAGGCCGCGCCGCTGGGCGACATATTCATCACGGCCACGGGCATGACCGACGTGATACGCCAGGATCACATGGATGCGATGCGGGACGGCGCCATACTGGGGAATGTGGGTCACTTCGACGTGGAGATCGACACCGACTTCCTCCTGTCCAAAAAGCGTGGACAGGTCCGGCCGGGGCTGGACGAGTGCGTGCTGGCCAACGGCAACCGCGTATACCTCATAGGCGAGGGGCGTCTGGCCAATCTGGCGGCCGCCGAGGGGCATCCGCCCGAGGTCATGGCCCAGTCCTTCTCCAACCAGCTGCTCTCTGTGCTGCACATACTGGAGCACCACGACACCATGCCAAAATCCCTCATGAACGTGCCCGAGTCCATAGACCGGCAGGTGGCCACCGACGCGCTAGCCGCCATGGGAATAGAGATGGACCGGCTCAACGCCAAGCAAGAGGCCTACGCCAACAGCTGGTAAGACCCCAAGACGCCCGGGGACCTCCCCGCCTTTACGCCCCGATGACGGCCAATCGGCGCCCATACGTGCAGGTCGAGACGCCATATCTGAGAGGGTGCAGCTCCCGGCGCGCGCCCGGCTACATCGCCGCGGCCAGCCCCCCACAGGTCGCCACATTCCGCCGGAGCGGACCATTCCACGGACTGGGGGCTAAGACTTTTCGGGTTCCGCATGCCACATGCGCGCCCAGGCACACGGCCGCCCTCCACCCGGGCAGGCCGCAGAATCCCAGGTATCTGGTATCCCTCTAGCATCCCCCCGGTACCCACCCTGCCCCCTCGCTAATTTTGGGCGCGCACCAACGCCATACGTTGGCGTGCACTTCCAGCCGGCGCCAACCAAGGCCGTTGACCAGTACTGGACATCAAAATCCAGCCGGAATCCTGCTTGGACAGGAGTGGGTGGGCACATACACCCCCCGCCACACAAGAAATAAATTGTGAGTAGGAGAAATGTTTGACATGCTCCTTCCCGCCGAGATAGAGTCAAAGACGCTCATACCCGCCATCCGTGCCATACTGGCCAAGAAGCTGACCGCCGACCACGGCATAAGGGAGGACAAGATATCAAAGATGCTGGGCGTGACCCAGGCGGCCATCAGCAACTACATCCGGGGCACCCGGGGCGACCCGGCGCTCATCGAAAAGCTGCTCCAAGAGAAGAACGTGGCCAAGATGATCGAGGATCTCAGCGCCGACCTAGCCTCGGACAGGGCGTACACTCCCTCCAGCCTCTCAAAGTTCATTAGCCTGTGCAACTACGTAAAGTCCAGCCTGCTGATATGCGAGATACACCACCACATGGAGTCGGGCATAGACGAGCGCGTCTGCAAGGAGTGCGAGAACATGCTTCTCAAGGGACCTGGCGCCGCATACTAGACTCGGGTTCAGACCTTTGTCATTATTATCTCGATGGTGGAGGCCATACTGCCGTCCGGCTTCATGTCCCCGTCCAGCAGTATCTTGTATATCCGCGAGTTCTGCCGCATCATCTTCTCGGTCAGGATGTTGGCCACGACCACCGCCCGGGGAATGTTATCCTCCCGGGCCCGCAGGGAGAGCAGTCCCTTGTCTCCCAAGGTGGACATCGCCTCTATGACCATGGTCATTACTGGAGCCCTGTCCACCACCATTATCTGGTCCCGGGGTATGCCAGCGCTGGTCTTAGACACTGTACGCATCCGCCGTCGTCCGCTATTAATTCCTGTCGGGTTGCGCGTGTACGCACCAGGGCTCAAAACACCTCCCAGATGTTGTCTGACGCTGCGTTGGGTCTAAACGTCCACCTGCACAGAAACCTGGAATCAAGCGCCCGCAGGACCTCGCCGGTCAGGCAAAGTGGCTTATGGGTATGTTCTGGAAGTCCCCGTTGGGAAGGGCGCGCCGTATGACTATAGGGATGACACGCTTCTCCAGCTCCTCCATGGCTATAACCAAGGACGTCTTTGTGCCCTCCGGTATCTCTACGAACGGTGGGGCGCCCATGGAGAGCTGCAGTGCCCTGGCCCCCATTATCCTGGCCTTCTCGAACCGGGTCAGGGTAGGTGGCCCTATGAGCACCTTGCTGTCTTCAGATATCATCTCTGCGGGGTCGTGCTTCTCGCTGCGCTCGACCACATCCCGCGCCTCCATGGCCCTGACGCGCTCCTCTATATTCTCGCGCTGCTCGTCGGTCAGATCGTCCTTCTCCATCGCCTTTCTGAACATTTCCACCGCCTTGCCCAGAGCCTGATCCCTCTCTATATCCTCGGCGCTGCTTATGGGCGGCTCCTGAATGTTCGACAAGCAAGCAACCAACTCATAACGGTTTTATAATTGTTGGTATTTGGGCTTGGGAAGTAGCGTTGCGCCGGATTGTCCGCCCATATGCGGCATAGAAATGAGGGACCGGCTCTGCGCCGGGTCATTTTTTGGACAGTTCAGGCCAGGTCGCGTAGATTAGACAGTCCACAGTACGGATTTTTTATCTGCGTTCAGGAATGACGTTGGCTAGAAAAGCATCGTGTCTATGGCCGTCACTAGTGGCGGCCTCCGGGCGCCTTGGAATGGAGAGCATGGAGAGCGGATCTCCCGCAACACCAGAAGATATTGTGGGTGTTGCCACACCGGCAGAGACTTCCGGCGAGGATCTGGCCCAGTGAGCGGCCTGCGGCAGGGTAGACCGCACAGAGGCCATCATATCGCCGAGCGCGACGCCAAGACACCGATACAGCAGATACGGAATGGGCGCCAGCAGGCGTAAACCGCATGGAATTTGATCCAGACCAGGGCCAGAAGCATCAACTGGCAATAGCAGATCCGGATGCCGGCGTACGGCAACACTCGTCCGCAGGCGCAAAATCCCCCCATAAAGACTATCCCTGCCTCAAGTCATACAACAATCTTTCCAAACGTCTGAAAAGACATGCCCGTACCCGCTGCCGGACGATACCATTGAGGGCAATCTGCCACATTCATCGGGATAATCCCCGCAGGTCGCCTCTCCAGCACGCGCAGGGCGGCTGGTCAGACTGGTGGGCAGATACCGGCGCTGACACCCTGCCTAGTCCCACTCGTCCAGCGTACTGCCCGCCTGAGTGGCCGCGCTTCCCGCATAGTCCCCCAGTATGTCTGAGTAAGTAACGTCATTGTGCGCCACATATTTCACATACTCACCGTACGACATCTCAAGGTCGCATTCGGCGCACGAGACCAATGAAAAGTCCGGCGAGAGATCTGCACTCTTCTTGCACCGAGGGCACTTTATCTTCACTGCAGCTGTGATTGCCCACCCGCTCTATTATGAGTTGTCCATCCAGCGCGGCACGCCTGAGGTCCAGGAGTGGCATCTGGAATATGCGCTGACAAGACAGCCTCGCAGTAGAGCCGACAGTTCTTGAGGGCAATCGCAAGACACAAGTCGGAAATTCGCGTACCGGTACCGGAGAGAAAATTGTGACGGTGCAGCCCCTATGAGAGGTCGGGCCACGCCAGGAGAATGCCGAAAGATTATCTGGCAAACACATAGAATCTGCGCGCCGCGCTCATGTCCTTCGTCGGCGAGGTTTGTCGTAGTCCGGCACCGAACAGCGCCGATCTGTGGATGCGGATCTGCGCGCCATGACGGCAAGGTGTACGCCCGGCGCCCCTCCCTACAACTTCTGCCTAAGGGTGGCATGACCCGGATCCGCCTACACTGTCCTGGACGCCCTAGGCATGATCCAAGATTGGGAATCAAGCAGGCACCCTACACGGACTAGCCGGCCACAATCACCCTACACGGACTAGCCGGCCACAATCACCCAGCGGAACCCGAACCTCTTAATCAGGACGACCTGGCCGGCCACTCCACACATTATTTCGCGGGAGTGGTCGCGCCATTCCAGCAGACTCTCATGCCAGTCCCAGTATGGAAGATTCTGGCCCCGGCTGGCGTTCTTGATGTGTGGGCATACTTTGGTATCCTGCGAGTCCTTCTGGGCCGGCGCCGGTTCCTGCCGGAGACACGATCCACAATTATATTCTGAGCGTGAAAATCCGGCCTCCTTGAGCGTAGTTTTCTTATTACGAATCATGTCTCGGGTCGCCCCCAGGCGGGATGGAGCAGTCCAACCCCGGGACGGTCCAGCCGGTGTGGTACGCGCCGTGCCCCGCAGTAATGTAGGTGATCGCGCGCAGTCCCCGCGCATACCCCAAGGGACCGCGTCGCAGCAGTTCCAGTACAGGGCCATGATCCGGCAGATCCTCCGAAAGATCCGGAGACCACGTCGCAGAATGGTCGCTCCCGTTGACCTGTCTTTGCGGGATTGTCTTTTCTATGCCCATTCTGATCTAATTGATTGTTTAAGATTGAGAAGACACTTTGTACAACCCGTTACCTGTTCTCACGGAAAGAGTGCAGTTGCCATGGATTAAGTCTGCACAAAAATCAAAAAACAAGTACGCTGTCCGAAAAAAAATAAAAAAATGATTTTGATCGTGATGCATCACATGGGATATTGTGTGGTGGAATGATGGTTTTGCGGCCCGGGTGAGCCAACCCGGACCGGGCACGTACGGCGCACCCTCCCCATAGTGATTTGGATAATGATTCGGATAAAAATTTGCGGTATTAAGATCGTATATGCTCTCGGCCATACCCAGACGCGCACGGATCATCCCCGTGCTGCAGCCGCTTGGGCATGAACGCGAGGCGGGCCTGCGGCCATACCGGGACAGATCTT
>JAGWAW010000172.1 GCA_021296165.1 Nitrosopumilaceae archaeon
GGTCACCGGGTCCCTGTGGGATACGATCTGCATCGTGACGTATCCCTCAAAGCGGTTGGTTCCGTTCTTTTTCTTGCCTCCCTTGTGTTCGGGCTTTTTCCCGTCGTACCGCTTCAGGAGGATCTCGTCCACGCCCACCCTGACTGGCCCGCCGAGCCTGCCGGACCACTCCAGGATGGCGGCGGTCGACTCTAGGATATTCAGGGAGGTTTCCAGCATGCTATCGGGCGGCTGCGCGCCCAGCAGCTGCAGGAACCGCTGCCCGGTCATGGTCCGCGCCCGGTGGCGCCTCATTGCCCGGACACACGTGGCGACGAACTGGTTCTGCGAGCACATCGCCAGTATCATATTCATCAGGTCCTCTGGCCCGTACAGTGCGTTGGGCGCAGATGATGCCATGCCGGCCACGTGCGGGAGCAGGGTGCGGCGCATTCGATTATAAACGGCCTCTGTGTATGCGTCTTGGCGTGCGTTGGTCATGGGGGGATCCATTGAGCAGCACACGCCGATCTTTTAAACTTAACCCACCGCATGCGGGTGCCCGCCCGGACCTGTCGGGCCACTGCGCCCGGGCGGTAGCCACCTGATGCGGACCTGTGTTTGTCCAAGATGCAAACATGCAGTAGACATTTTGCTTACCCAATACCGCCGTATGGCAGGGCATGACAGGCTGCTGTCGCCTCAACCTCCAACATTTTCATTAACTGGACAGACGAACGAACACTACTCAGGGTTGTTCCGTCTTGGTTGTTGCGTCGTCTGAACAATGACGCGCGTATGCCTTGGGGCTATCTGCAAATATCTCGCACAAGAACCATTTTTCGTTCTCTGGAGTGATCAGGACGTGCTCCTGATTCCCACGGGGATAGTATATTTTGTCAAACGGAGTTATGGATGTGTCGTTCATGTATGCGGCATTTATGTCGGCAAATGGATCGTTGTCTAGGCGCGATAGGTCTATTCCCAGTGCACTGTGGGTTGGCACGTAGTTTTCATGTTCTACATTGGCGGTGATGTGTCCCAAGTCTATGGCGCACTGATTGTCAATGTGCAGACAGCCTGCGTCACCCTCGATCAATTTTGATGTAGCCTTCCATCCGCCAGGTGCATTGTCATATGGTATGGCATTCTTTACGTAGACCTTGAATCGATGGTCCGGCAGTCCTGCCGGGTCTATCTTTCCCTCGAATATGATATAGCCGGCCTCCCCACCCCGGATTGCGTACGTGTTTTCAGTAATGTTTAGGAGGGGCGAATCCAACTCGTACTCTATAAGCTGGCTGCCTTCCTCAAATCCCTGACTCATGCCATAACCATCTCCGCTCGATATGGCCACCATGCGCAGATTCTTCGGCCATCCTATGCCATCCAACTCTGCCCGAAACTCCTTAAAGAGTGGGTCGGGTTGTGGGCCGTTTATGTATATGGTTTCATTGTAGGCCGTATCCATACGTCCCGCCGTCCCGGGCGAATGCGCCTCATGGTACAGAACTATCTGCTTGGCTGCCACCGAGTAGAGATGACTCTCCATATAATACTTCAAGAGCAGGTTCAATTCTGAGGCATATTTGATAAAGTACTGGTTTCCTAGAGGTACGACTGCCCCCAAATACGGGGCATCAAAGGATATGAAGAGGCGGGTATTGTGCTCCTCCCCGAAATTCTCCATCTGCGCCAGCGCGTATCGTGATATCACTCCACCTAGGCTGGCTCCGATGACCACTGCATCCTCCTCTGCTTCTTCACCGGTCCACTTTATGAGCTCGCGCAGTATGTGGGCATCATCCTGAATGTATCCTGCTCCTATGTCAAAGTTTAGTACCACCAGATCGTACCCTTCGCTTTGAAGCATAGAGAGCACATCCTCGCCAACCACTTGCCGTATGCCCGCATGATCACGCACGTCTCCGGGATCAAAACCATCCATAATGATTACTGGTTTGCGAAGAGACTCCGAA
Organism: Nitrosopumilaceae archaeon; assembly: GCA_021296165.1. Taxonomy (GTDB): domain Archaea; phylum Thermoproteota; class Nitrososphaeria; order Nitrososphaerales; family Nitrosopumilaceae; genus VYCS01. The sequence goes on from JAGWAW010000172.1 coordinate 1,959, forward strand.
CCATTGGCATACCACATGCAAGCGGTGCCGGTTGCAGTAGGAGCGCCAACTCGTTCGGGTGCCTTAAACGATACTATTTTGTAGCTCCCGAAGCAGTTTTCTTCCCCGTATGCATCCAAATACGTCGATGCCGCCGCGACAAAAGCAATAATTGGGATTATGGTGCAAAGGTGTCCGGTTGCGCAGTTTGTGATCTTCATGGTCTCCAGTGCTTGGTTAACTATATACCCGTTTCGCGTTTTGGGGCTGGAGTCGATTGTACGACAATTAGGCCTCATCATGATCAAACGAACCGAAGTGTCATGCGTTGCATCGATCGAGAAAAAAGATGGCAAAGTGTCTGACGGCAAGAGCTGTCTTTGTATGTCATGAATTATCTCAAGAAAGACAGGCGCGTATACGGCGGTGGCCGTCGATCTCGGGATGACTCCAAGACGGGCGGGCGTCGATCCGTGAATATTCGTAACCGACGGGCTGGGGATATTCACAAGGGTGGTCAAGGTGTTCCGGAGGCGCGGTGGATTCCGGATGGCCCACGTCGAGGACATACACCTGCATAACCAGCTCAACTCCAACGACAGCGTTTCATAATTCGCATGCCTCCCGGCCGCGGGCCGGCATCGCAGACCTTCCCGGGCCGCCGGAGCCAACCTG
>JAGWAW010000173.1 GCA_021296165.1 Nitrosopumilaceae archaeon
CTGTCCCACGCAATGCGTGGTTGGGATCTGCGCCCATATATGATCGTGCCTGTTGTCAAGCACCCAGTCATCTTAGGCGGGTTGTGGAGGGGGAGGGTTGAGTGTGTACCCAGCTAAGCCAAATCTGAGCTGTGCGAGCCAAGAACAGACGCGTATCTGCTGACCACCATGATGTTGGTCGCCGTTGAAGGGCGGGCTCTCCGTACGCTCTCATACCCTGCGTGAGCGGCGTCAGGGGCTGGACTATTCCACCAAGGCCATGACGATGATCGTGGTCCTCGACGAGTATTAGAACATCGGCTACCGCAAGACGCATTCTACGGTACGCTCAAACAAGGGCCGGCCGGAGAGGCTTGGGCTGGACACCGTTCCGGCCAAGAGCGCCATAGGGATGACTGTAAGAGACGGATGAGCGGTACCTGCACAGGCTAAATGACATCGTGGTTCGGGACATACGGTCCGGAAACGTGGTCGGGGACAGCATCGCTTATTCCAACAGCGGCCAGCAAGTATGGTTTAGCGTCAGGACCGGCAGGCAGGAAAGCCAAGGGTGGCTGGGCCAAGATCCACATGCTGATCGACATAGACACCAGAGCAATACTGAAGGGAAAGATAACAAGGGCACCGCCGCCGACTGCCCTGCCATGATGGACGTACTGGATGCGTTTGAGGGCATGGACTGGGACGGGAACAGTCTTCGACGCGGCCTATCTTTCCAGAAAACTCTGTACTCTTCTGAAGAGCATGGGGCTGACGCCCTTGTTAAGCCCAAGTCGAACACCACCGGCAATGCCAAGGAGAGCTGGGTATGGAAGGAGATGGTCACCATGTACAAGGAGGACAGGATCGGGCTCGACGACCGGTACCACAAGCGCAGCATCGTTGAGGCGGTGTACGCCGCCTTCAAGGCGATGTTTAGAAACTCTGCGCACTAGGATTCCCCTGACCCAGACCACCGAGATCATGATGCGCGTAATGGAACATTCCACAATATCGAGTTGGCTACCCGTGCAAAGATAGAGGCCGGAACCCTAGCGGAGCCGGACATCCTAGCGATGGTGGCCTAACGGAATGGGCGTCGGGCCACCCGTGTGGGGGCGGCTGCGCACGACATGCCAGAAACGGGATGGTTTGTGCCGTCCAGGCGGCCGATATGGCCGACGGAGAACTAGCCGACCTTCGATAAGGTAACGAGTGATGGATCTGTCTGGGATCCGGGGAGGATTTTCCACCTGTATATGCTGATGGGACACGCCTATACGGTTGTTGTTTAAACGGCGCCGATACACAGTTACTGCCATGGAATACATCACTACGGTCGTGAAAGTACGGCTCTGGTGCGACCCGATGCTGGGGGAGTGGACAGACCACATCATCCGCGCCTCAAGATACGTATACCACCGCGCCGTCTTGGAGTATTTGTTTGGTGGCATGCGGGAACGGGTGACGGTAAACATCCCGGATACATTCCAGCTGCTCAAGAGGAAAAACTGGATGGTGTCGGGTGACTTGGAAGATATGTGGTATGTAGATGGGTTCGACCTGTCCACAACGACAGCCAAGAACGAGCTGATGCTGAAGTTGATGGTTTGGCGGCGCGAGCATATGTGGCTACATGATTGTCCGGTTGCATATGAGTGTGGGGCGATAGCAGATGCAGTGACGGCCTGTAGGAGGGTTATCGACGACAATTCCAACCGCATCCCGTACTGGCGTAACGACGGACGCATCATACTGAGTTCCATAAAGCCGCCTGTTCGCCTAGGGGACTACCTGATACGTGTGCCGGGATATGGCACGGTGGCGACCACCACTGCTGTGGATCCAGACTGGAATATGCGCTCATTTAAGATCGTGTCTATAACAGATAAGGTGGCCTGCTGCACCACTCCGCATGATCGCAAGTTTGAGATGTATATCACTATCCGGGTACGAGTAGATGGACGCCAGCCAGCCATCTCAGCACGGGACATGGATGTGGGTGGCCACCACCTGCCGGCCACGGCCTACACTGACGGCACCACCGCACTTCATGACAACTGCCACAAGCAGATACTGCAGGAAATAGATGCCCTCAAGGGCCTGCGGGCCCGCTCCACGAAGTGGAGCGGTAGGTGGTACAGACTTGGCAGGCACATACACCAGCTGAGGAGACAGGCAGGTGGTATCACCGATGATACGATACGCCAAGCGGTATCAACCATAGCCAAGAAGGCAGGCCATATCTCGGTCGAGGACCTGTCGTCGGAGGTTGTGCCGGATGGTCGCGACAGCCCCAATACACACAGGGTCGTCATTACACGATGGATGAAAGTGGTAGAGATACGCATTGCCGCAACGTTTGGCGTAGTCGTAGCGCATGGGCTCGAATTCGTGCCCTTCTCACTAGATAATATCCTACTGATCGTGTTGATAGCGTTGGGGTTGGGCTCGTCCACGAACACGGTGCCCAAATGGGTGGCCAAAGTGCTTGGTTCGCTGCTGCCGGGCAAGACCGAATTATGAATGTTGTCAGTGGGGTTACGGTCAGGGCACTGATGAATGCCGTGCGGCTTGCTCTGTAGCTCGGAAAGTAGTCCGCCCCTGAGAGGTGCATAGACATGCCGTCTAGTACGACAGGTATGACGGCTCTAGGCTGGACTGTTGGGAATTCCCAAGATATGTCCCGCCGTGTGCCGCGCCGTCACTCGGCCAGCCCGAACTCCTCGTGCAGCGCCCGCACCGCCGCCTCGGCGTCGGCGTCGCGCACCACGAAGGCCAGGTTGAGCTCCGAGGAGCCCTGCGTTATCATCATGACGTTGATGCCCCGGCCGCTCACGGCCGCAAATACCCGCGACGCGGTCCCCACCGTGCCCCGCAGCCCCTCCCCTATGAGGGCCACGATGGCCACGTCCAGTGTCAAGTCCAGCCTCTTGATCGTCCTGCCGTGGTGCTCTGCCTCCAGGGCGTCGGCGGCCCGGTACAGGTCCGCCTTCTTCAGCACTATGGTGATGCTGGACTCAGAGGGGTTCTGGGATATCATCATCACGCTTATGCCCCGCTCGGCCAGCGTGTCCCCGGCGCCCCCACCATGCCGAACCCGCGTATGTCGATCAGTCCGTTCCCCCGCATCATGCTGACGCACTTTATCGTGTTCTTGGCGCGGCCGGCGGGCACCACCAGCGTCCCCTCGTTGGAGACGTTGGAGGAGCTGCGTATGCGGAGTGGTATGTCCCCGTCCAGCACCGGCTCGAATGTGCGCGAGTGCAGCTGCTTGGACCCGAACATGGACATCTCGACGGCCTCCGCGTACGAGATCTCCTCCAGCACCCGGGCGTCGGACACCGCGCCGGGGTCGGCGGTCATCATCCCGTCCACGTCCCCCATCAGCCATACCTGGTCGGCGCCTATGCAGGCGCCCACGATGGTGGCCGTGTAGTCGGATCCGCCCCGGCCGAAGGTGGTTACGCGGTCGTGCTGGTCGGCCCCCGAGTACCCCCCCAGCACCGGGACTGCTCCCCGCTCCAGCATGCCCCCCAGCGTCTTGGACACCCGGAGCCGGGTCGTGTCCATCAGGGGTTTGGAGCCGCCGAACCGCGAGTCGGTCAGGATTCCGGCCTCCTTGCCGCTCAGGCCCACCGCGTCTATACCGTACCCTTTCAGCGCGGCGGCCAGCAGCATCACGGAGAACCTCTCCCCGAACGAGAGCAGGTAGTCCCGGGAGCGGGGCGTCTCCTCGCCCAGGAGCAGGAGCCCGTCTATCAGCGACTGCAGCTCCCCGAAGGCGGCGTCCAGCGACCCCAGCAGCCCCTCCAGCAGGGTACGGT
>JAGWAW010000018.1 GCA_021296165.1 Nitrosopumilaceae archaeon
AGGAAGTCAGGACCAAGGACCCCAACTGGATGGAGGCGGAGTCAAATGGCTAGCGGACATAATTTTCGTATACTACACAACGTGATGGCCCACGGTTCGCCTATGGCTGGGTGGCGTGGTGCATCAGGCCGGATCCCGCACCATGCATGATGGACGTTCACCATATGACATCGGGCCGACTCCGTGTGGTGCCGGTCCGCGGCGCCGGCTGCATACGTTGCGGACCCAAGCGAACCGGGGCGTATTAGCTGCCGGGCTGGTCCGCAGTGGGTTTCGGCGTATCAGGGAGTGTGGTTCCGGACAGCTGCATATGGGGCGTGGGTTCACGCGGCGGAATCGGGGCCGCCCTAGTATTCTGACCGTAGACATAGCGCCATACTCGTACCTAAATACGCTACAGTGGATGGTGTCGTATGCTCCGCGACTTGGCCCTAAAGATAGAGTACAATAGCGAGAATGACGACGTCCTGCGGGACTTTTTCATTCCGTGTTTCTCGGCGTGTACCACCTTTGACCGGTGCGTGGACTATTTTGCCCTGAAGAACCTGGTTTCGCTGGTGGACGGGTTCGGGGATTTTGCCGCTGGCAACGTGCGGATGAGGCTCATAGTGGGACACAAGTTCGGCATTCGCGACGTCAACATCCTCTCAAAGATGTTTCTGGGGACATATGGCAGAAAGGGGCGCGACGGACCTGCGCTTGACCGGGTAATGAGGATGGTGCTGCAGGGGAGAATAAAGATACGCATCGCCGTCCCTGCATCCGATGAGTCGAGCACCGTGTTCAACGAACGGCTGGGGATCTTTGGTGATGACAGCGGCAACATGGTGGCGTTCAGCGGAACGCTGGCCTACTCGCCGGGGGACGAGAGGGAGTTTGAGACGGTGGATGTGTTTACATCGTGGGATGATCCGGAGCGGGTTGCTAGAAAGAGGCGGAACTTCCAGTATCTGTGGGAGGACAAGGCAAAGTCTGTCCGTATACACGACTTTGCCGACGCCGACCGGCACGGCCTGTTGAAGTACTCGTCTGACTGGGCCGTGCACCGCTAGGGTCTGTTGGGGGGGAACCGTACCCTGTTCAGCTTGTAGTATATCACCTCGCCCCTTCTCTCTATGACGGCGACGACCGGCTCCTTGCCCATTCCGGCCATCTGGTCTATCCTCTTGCAGAACGTGCCCGCTCCCTCCCTCCGTCCCTCGTTCAGCCCGAAGATCAAAAACTTGGCACCCTTGTCTCCAAAGTCGCCCCGGTCGTACACGCGAAAGTCCGTCCCGAACCCGAACCCGTCTTTGGCCACGTATCCCCGGGACCGGAGATCTCGGTATATCAGGTATTTGGAGAGGATGTCCGGATCGTCCTTCCGGAAGCGTTCCAGCGTGCCCTCAAACCCGGCCCGCTTGCTTCCGGCCAGAACAAGCCTGCCAACGGATATCAGGTACAGCGCCTCGAACGGCTTGAGGTGGTATCCGTCCGGATCGGCATCGCCGTATCCGTCTTGGCTCAGCCTTGATATGGATGACTTGTCGGCCACAAGTACGTGCCCGCCCCTCAGGGTGCCCCTGATGGATGCCTCCTCCTCCATGATCCAGCATGGAGGGATTTTGGTTATAAGCCGTGCGAGCGGACGGCTACTTGTGGAACACGATCCCGTGCCGTATAGGATATTGTGGTTTGTTATGCTGGCCGCCGGGGCCATCATACTGTGGCGCGTGGTGAAGAGGCGGTATCCCAACGACGACTGAGGGTTGCACTCTTGGACTTGGAGATTAGCGCCGGGCCGCGCTGCTGATTGCAGATCAGATCCCCGGCGTTCTGTGCCATATGGAATACAGCAGCCCGGGAGTGTGTGTTTGGGTTCAGCGTGACGACAGAGGGCACTCAAGAAGAGCATTGCAGTGCTGATGTGGCAGTTCTACGGCGTATCAAACCAGGCGGATCATACCAAACAGGCCTGTAAGAGTTGGCCGGTACTCGCGCTGAACCTAAACGTATGGGCCTCTCAACCTTTAAAGTACGGCCGCCGGGCCGTCCATATCATGCACGGGGCTAACTACAGGGTGGTAAGGGGGCAGCCGTTTACGCGCAAGGAATACATCAAGGGGAAGCCACAGTCCAAGATAGCAAAGTTTCAGGGCGGCAAGCGCGGCGACTACGAGTACTCCGTACAACTGCTAATCAACGAAAGGATCCAAATCCGGCACATGGCCATAGAGGCCTGTCGGCTTACCGCCAACAAGGCTCTGGAGAAGACCACCGGCGAGTCTGCATACTTCTCCAAGCTGCGCATATACCCACACAACCTTTTGCGCGAAAATAAGATGATAGCCACGGCCGGGGCCGACCGTCTCCAAGAGGGGATGCGGCGGGCTTGGGGAAAGGCCGTAAGCTTGGCGGCCCGGGTCGAGCGGGGGCAGATAATCATGGAGATGCATGTCGATGCACCCCACGTAGAGGCGGCCAAGAAGGCCCTCAAGAATGCGTGCATCAAGCTGCCCGGAACCCCCACCATCCGGGTTGTGCCGCTCAAGCAGCAGTAGGGCGTTCACGCGCGGCTCTATGTGCCATCTGCCGTTTTCACCCAGGTATCTGCTGGTTCTGAAAACCGTAGAGTGTCCAGTGGCAACCAGAACCGGTGGCGTCCAATGTCCGCTGGTATGGCCGGGTTGCCGACACCCGCCTACTGTGTCGCCCGCCCGCAGGCATCGACCATTCTGTCCCACCCGTCGGCCATCATCGACAGAAACTCCTCCATCTCTCCGGGCTCGGGGTCCCTCTTTTTGATCCTCCTGCACTGGTAGTAGAACGAGTTGTATAGCCGTCCCGCTATCATGCCGCCCACAAAGTCCTCCGTTGAGCCGGGGGACAGCCTGTTGGCTATGGCCCGGATCTCCTCTCCCCGGTGCATGGTCTCCTGCATCTTTTCGGCTATCTTGAGTCTCAGCGCCGGATCCACGGATATGTCTGCGCATGCGCCGCTAAAAAACGGTTGGCCGCGCCGGCGGGGGCGTCTCCTGGGCCACGGTGGCTGTGCGCACAGGGTATATGCGCAGTGGTGCAGGCAGAGACTCTATCTCGGATATTTGGTCAACACATTCAACTGAAAGATATCAATTTGAATCTGCTTACACAAGTTAATGGTAAATACAACCAACAGGCGCCCAAACCGGCAGTGTGTGGGCCGGATCCGCACGCGCCCACAAGATGTGCGTGCTCCCAACAGTTAATACACCTGACCATGCGGCAAAACGAGGGCAGTCGTAGTATAGTTTGGTTATTATGCGAGCTTGCCAAGTTCGCGGCCCGGGTTCAAATCCCGGCGACTGCACCATCCGGTACTTCGGGCACGTTGGGGTCACGGATCTGTTTGAATATACTCACCGACCGCCGCTGGCCGCCAGCCCGTCCTCTATCATCTTCAGGGCGTCTTGAGCTTTTTGCAGCTGAGGAAGCTGTATCATGAAGACGCCCCCGCCTTCGCCGCCGGGCTGCCCTAGCGCCAAGACCCCGGAACGGGCTAGGTCTTTGAAGAAGTTTAGATTCTGGTTGGCGTTGATCAGCACCTTTAGAACCTCGCCATTGCTGAACGTCAGGACCGTCTCCACAAAGACATGGCCCATGTAATCCTGCATTATGTTCAGGTCGGTCTTTATGGACGAGCTACGGCCCGTATCGACCGACGCCTGGTACCATCCGGCCACGTCTTGGAACCTTGCCGCATCAAAGATGATTAGTGGCACGGCGGTTCCATCCATGTCGAAGGTGCCCAGGCCGTCGTGGGTTCTGGCCATCATCTCGTCCATGCCGTCGGGGACGGGCTGGGGGCGCTGCCCGTATCCGGCCTTCTCAGGCCCAGACCGCCGTCGGCGCCCGAGCATGTCCCGCCAGCTAACCATTCTCGACCTCCTCTACGGGGGCCAGCCGGTCGCCGACCTTCATCATGAACGGGGCGATGAACGTGGTCGCGATGGATATGACTCCAATCAGGGGGAAGAGGAAAGCGCTGACTACCCCCAGATCCACGCCGGTCTTTACTATGACTATGGAGAACTCCCCCCGGGGCGCCGCAAGAGCCGAGGCCACCCGGATGGACTTGAGCCTCTTCTGCCTGAATATGAAGTTCCCCACCATGTTGCCGCCGAACTTCATGAAGGTGGCCACTCCTATGAGGGCAATCGCCACCCAAATGAAGTCGCCCAGCTGGGATACGTCCATCAGCGCACCGGTCGATATGAAGAAGACTGCCACAAACATGTCCTTGATGGGGCTGGAGAGTATCTTGGAGATCTCCGCCGACTTGGATTCGGCCACCAGCACGCCGGCCAGAAACGCCCCTATGGCCACCGAGAGCCCCACCATGTTGGCCAGCAGCGAGTATCCAAAGCAGAGTCCCAGAACGCATAGCAGCAGTATCTCGCGGTGTTCGGTGGCCGCTACCTTGTCTATGAGGGGTGGTATGATCCGGGTGCCTATGGTGAATGTCCCCCCGATCAGCCCTGCCCCCACCACAGCGACCACTATTAGGCTGTTTACGGAGATTGTCCCGGCCAAGGCCAGCGACTGCAGCACCGATATGAGTATGACGGCAATGACGTCCTCTACTATGAGTATGCCCAGAACCATGATGGAGGAGCCGCGCCTTATGCTCCCCATGCCCTCCATTATCTTTACTATGACGGCGGTACTCGATATGGAGAGGGCCGCCGCTATAAACAAAGAGTCCATGAATCCGAGCCCCAAGGCCCCCGCAACGTAGAAGACGACGCCCATGGTGCCGAAGAGCCCTATCGAGCCCACGCCCATGGCCACGCTCCCTATGCGGCGGATCTTTGCGACCGGGAATTCTATCCCTATCACAAAGAGCAGCAGGATGACTCCGATCTCCGAGAAGAGGTGCAGTGCCGATGTGTCGCCCAGTATGCCGGTTCCTCCTGATATGGTCCAGATGTTGTCCCCCGGAAACACCTGAGTCCACAGCGGGGATAGCGGTCCCAGCAGCATCCCTGCGACCAGATACCCGATTATTATGGGCTGCTTCACCTTAAAGAACGCCAGCGTCACGGCGGCACCCATTATCATTATGAAGGCCATGTCGGTAACAAAGCCTGTGTGCGGCAGCTCGGGGGTGATCTCGTCCAGTATGTCAGTGGCCGTTCTGGACAGCAGGGATACTATGTCGTCGGTATTCGCTTGCAGAAATACGTTCTCCAACAACAAAACTTTGTTGCCAGATTTAAAAGCGCTTCGTAGTTTGAGCGGTGTGTCTGGTCGGCATACACAAATGTAAAGGATCATGATCAAAATATTCTGCGAGACCTGCCCAATGGGACATACGGGTGCGCGACGCGATCCATAATTGAAAATAGCGCGGCGCCCCGCCCGGGCCGGCCACGGTCTCCGGCAGCCAGGTTCTGTGCGCCAATCTGGACCGGCCGGCCACCGCGCAGGCGCTGCAGCTGGTGCGACCGCACTGCTCGAGACGGTTTCCGCGCATAATGCGGAAGATCCTGACACTCCGGCTGACATTCCCGGCGCGCATGCGGTTCTTGAGCGGGTTCTGCTGCGGGCTCTGTCTGGCGCCGCGCCCCTGCTTGCTTCTGGTCGTGGCGGCGCCGTCCCGCCCCGAATGGCCGTGGCAATTTGTCGGGGGTCGGTCCCGTGGCGGCCGGCATGCGGGGCAGACCATTCGGGGCTGCGCCGGAGCCGTGGGTTTCATAGTATTGGGTGTCGGGGGAAATCCACGCCGAATGGGGGTATGCATGTGACCTGCCCGGCATGTAATGGTAGGGTATGGCGCCAACAGGGAATTATTGGCAGATGTCATCCCAAAACCCGAGGCGGACTTTTGCCTCTCCATCTTCAGGCCGAGTCTTGGGCTGTGATTCGTCGAGATGGACGGCGGCCTTGGCAACGCAACCGGCCCCATACTCTGGGTATTGCCGTCCGATAGAGGCGCGGCCCGGCTGTCTTGCACAATGCCATCGGCCTCGGGTGGTGCTCTCGGCCAGCCCGGGCTGGGTGCCGTTTAGCTCCGCCTATTTTTACTAGTATATTTATGGGGGCGGGCGGTAGTCATAGCATGGCAACCGAGAACATCACCATGGACTACACCAAGTACGACTTTAAGGACTCCACCGAGATGTACGTGCACCTGAGCAAGAAGGGGCTGTCCCGGGACACCATACTGGGCATAAGCCGCATGAAGGAGGAGCCGCAGTGGATGCTGGACTTCAGGCTGAGGGCCTTTGAGACGTTCATGAAAAAGCCCATGCCCCAGTGGGGAGCGGACCTCTCGACCATAGACTTTCAGAACATATACTATTACGCCAAGGCCTCCGAGAAGACAGAGAAGAGCTGGGATGACGTTCCGGCCGACGTCAAGAACACCTTCGACAAGCTGGGCATACCCGAGGCCGAGAAGAAGTTTCTGGCCGGAGTGGGCGCGCAGTACGAGTCAGAGGTAGTGTACCACAACCTGCGGGAGGACTTGGAGAAGCAGGGGGTGGTGTTCCTGGATACCGACACGGCCCTCAAGGAGAAGCCGGATCTGTTCCGCAAGTACTTTGGCAAGATTATACCACCCGAGGACAACAAGTTTGCCGCACTGAACAGCGCCGTGTGGAGCGGAGGCTCTTTCATATACGTGCCGCCGGGTGTCAAGGTAGACATGCCGCTTCAGGCATACTTTAGGATAAATGCCGAGAACATAGGCCAGTTTGAGCGTACCCTGATTATAGTGGATGAGGGGGCAGAGGTGCACTACATAGAGGGTTGCACTGCCCCGGTGTACTCGTCTGAGTCGCTCCACTCGGCGGTGGTCGAGCTGGTGGCTCTCAAGGATGCCCGGCTCCGCTACACCACTATCCAGAACTGGAGCAACGACGTGTACAACCTGGTGACCAAGCGGGCGTACGCCTACGAGGGGGCCACCGTGGAGTGGATAGACGGCAACATAGGTAGCAAGATTACGATGAAGTATCCAGGGGTGTACATGCTGGGCGAGCGGGCCTATGGCGAGACGCTGTCCATCGCCTTTGCCGGCAAGGGCCAGCATCAGGACACGGGGGCCAAGATGGTCCACTTGGCGCCCAACACCACCTCCAAGATTACATCCAAGTCGGTCAGCCGGCTGGATGGGCGCTCCACGTACCGGGGGCTGCTGAACGTGGCCCGGGGGGCCACAGGAGTCAAGTCAACGGTGCGGTGCGATGCCCTGCTGCTGGACGACACCTCCAAGACCGACACCTATCCATACATGGAGATAAACGAGGACGACGCCACCATAACCCACGAGGCCACCGTCGGTAAGATAGGGGACGAGCAGATATTCTACCTGATGAGCCGGGGGTTCAACGAGGAGGATGCACTCTCGCTTATAGTGAACGGGTTCATGGAACCGTTCACCAAGGAGTTGCCGATGGAGTATGCGGTGGAGTTGAACCGTCTGATAAAGCTGGAAATGGACGATTCGGTGGGCTAGCCTGTCACTCCACCCACTCTCGATGCTGGACGCGGATCATATCGATGCGATATCTGCCGACGAGCCCGCTTGGCTCCGGTCATACCGGCTGGAGTCTCTGAAGGTGTACGATATGCTCCCATTGGAGACCTCGCCGCTGTACAACAAGTATACAGACGCGGCCCGCATGGATCCAGACAGTGTAAAGGTCTCGCCCAGCACCGACGATACAGTACCCGGCTTGATATCCGACAGGCTGCGCGAACTGGACGGTGGGGCGTACGTACTGCAGGTGGGCACGCACCTGCCGACCATCTCCATCCCCGACTCCATGCAATCGGCCGGCGTGAGGGTGATGCCGATCTCCCGGGCCGTCTCCGAGCACCCCGATCTGGTGAGGGCGGCGCTCGAATCGTCCCGTTCCGGCGAGGACAGGTTTACAGCCCTGAATAACGCCGCATTCAACACGGGGGTGTTCGTCCACGTGCCCCGGGGTGTGGGCTTGGACGAGCCCATACACATAGTCACGGCGCTCTCCGGCGACGGCGTCTCGGTGATATCCCGGAACATGATCTCGGCGGGCAACGGAAGCCGAGCCACGGTTGTGCAGGAGCTGTACGGGGGTGCCGCCGGCCAGGCATATTTGGAGCTGCTGAACGCTTCGGTGGGCGAGGAGGCGCGCTTGGGCGTCACGACGCTGCAGATGCTGGACGAGAACTCGTACAACTTTTCAACGCGGCGGACCGACATGGCCGCCGACTCCGTCACCAACTGGTATTTGGGACTGTTCGGCTCGCAGCTGTCCAGGTACCGTATAGGGTACCACCTGAACGGGAGGGGGGCCTCGGCCAACGACTCGGAGGTGGTCTTCGGGAATGGCTCCCAGTCGTTTGACCTGCACTCCGAGCTGGTGCACAACAGTCCTGCCACCGAGGGCCGCATCACAGAAAAGTCGATACTCCGGGAGCGCTCGCGCTCCCTCTTCAAGGGGATGATCCGCATAAACGAGAACGCGGCCAAGTCCAACTCGTACCTCTCCGGCAGGTCCATACTGCTGGGCCGCGAGTCAAAGTCCGACGCCATTCCCGGCTTGGAGATTCTCACCAACGACGTCAAGGCCACCCACTCGGCCTCGGTGGCCCAGATGGATGAGGAGCAAATATTCTACCTGATGTCCAGGTGCCTGAGCCGGGCGGGCGCCGAGAGGACGATAGTGGAGGGCTTTCTGGAGCCGCTCTCGCGGCGCATGTCCACCCAGATTCGGGCGTGGATCACCTATCTTATAGAGTCCAAGTGGGAGGGCCGCGCCCTGTCGATAAACACCGACCAGGAGCTACGCAAGTTCGTTGAGGTGGAGGAGACCCGCTACAACGAGAACGCCGAGATAGAGCAGCACTACAAGTACCGGAGATGATTGCATGGGATGGGTAAGGCTGTGCAGCGAGGACGAGGTGGCCGAGGGCGCCGTAGTCTCGGCCGATGTGGGTGAGAGCCGCCTCATGGCGGTCCGGCTGGGCGGCAGCGTGCGCGTGGCGGCTCGTACCTGCACCCACGAGGACGCGGACCTCTCCTGCGGGTTCGTCTCGCCCGAAGGGGTGCGCTGCCCGCTGCACCTTTCTGTGTTTGATATGGAGTCTGGGATGCCGCTGAACCCCCCGGCGCAAAACCCGATAATGACGTACAATGTTAAAATAGAGCACGGGGCGGTGTTTGTGGAGGTTTGAATGCAGTCTAGCTGGTCAGATATTAGGCACGACTTTCCCATACTGTCTAGGACAGTGCGGGACGGCCGCCCGCTGGTGTATCTGGACAACGCCGCCACGACCCAGAAGCCCAACCAGGTGGTCGACACCATAACCGACTACTACAGGAGCCACAACGCCAACGCGCACCGCGCCGTCTACGCCCTGGCCGAGGAGTCCACCAAGATGTACGAGTCTGCCCGGGACAAGGTGGCCGGCTTCATCAACGCGCGTGACCGCTCCGAGATTATATTCGTGCGGGGGACCACCGAGGCGATAAACATGGTGGCCTATGCGTGGGGCCGGGCCAACGTCGGGAAGGGCGACGTGGTGGTGACCACCGAGTACGAGCACCACTCCAATATAGTGCCCTGGCAGCTGCTGACCCAGGAGAAGGGGGCCTCCCTACGTTACATACTGATGGACGACGAGGGGTGCCTGATGCTGGATACCTTGGACGATATACTGGATGAGGGGCGCACCAAGCTGGTGGCCTTCAGCATGATGTCCAACGTGCTGGGAACCATAACCGACGTCGAACAGATAACGTCACGGTGCCGGCGGGCGGGCGTTCCCACACTGGTGGACGGGGCGCAGGCCGTGCCGCACATGAGGGTGGATGTGGAGTCGCTGGGATGCGACTTTTTCGCGTTCAGCGGCCACAAGATGATGGGCCCCACCGGCGTGGGCGTGCTGTGGGCGCGCAAGTCCATGCTGGAGAAGATGCGGCCGTTTCATGGCGGCGGGGACATGATCCGCGAGGTGCACAAGTACGAGTCCACCTGGAACGACCTGCCGTACAAGTTTGAGGCCGGCACGCCCAACATAGCCGACGTGGTCGGGCTGGGGGCCGCCGTGGATTATCTGGAGCGTATAGGGATGGGCAACGTGCGGCGCCACGAGCGGGAGCTGACCGCCTACGCCCTGGCCAAGATGGCCGACGTGCCGGGGCTGACCGTGTACGGGCCCCGGGATCCGGACCGGCGGGGCGGGGTCATATCGTTCAACTTTGCCGACGTGCACCCCCACGACGTGGCCCAGATAATGGACGAGGATGGAGTCGCCATACGGTCCGGCCACCACTGCGCCCAAGTGCTGATGGAGCGGCTGGATGTGGCGGCCACGTCCAGGGCCAGCTTTTACGTGTACAACACAAAGGGGGAGGTGGACGTTCTGGTGGGGGCGCTCCGGAAGGTGGCCGAGGTGTTCAAGCTTGGATAGCCGGGACATATACCACGAGATGATCGTGGACTATTCCAGGAACCCGGCCAACTTCGGGCGGCTGGAGAACCCGGACGTAACACACCACGACGCCAACCCGCTGTGCGGCGACAGCATAGACATGGACCTGAAGATAGACGACTCGGTCATATCCGACGTCAAGTTCCACGGCCGGGGGTGCGCCATATGCATGGCCTGCTCGTCGGTGCTCACCGAGATCACCAAGGGCAAGACGCTGGACGACGCCCGAAGCATATCCAAGAATGACGTTCTGGAGGAGCTGGGCTTGGAGCGCCTGCAGGCCATCCGGATCAAGTGCGCCCTGCTCTCCCTCAAGACGCTCAAGATGGCGCTGTACAAGTACATCACCGAGCACATGACCGAGGATGCCGATTCACTGAAGGACGAGGCGGCGGGACTGTACTGATTGGACCCGATGCTGGCGGCCCGTCGCGCAATATTCAAGAACCACAACGACCCCGAGGAGGCCTTCACCAACGATCAGGTCTTGGATGCCATGAAGCGCAGCGGGCTGGTCGCCGACTCGGTTACCATAGATGACATGGAGGACGTATTCCGGGAGATATGCATGTCGGGCCTAGCCCGCAACATAGCGCAGAACTTTACCACCGTGTGGCTGAAGCTCTTTGATACGATGGTGGAGGCTGACTGCCCCTCCTGCGGCCGCGTCCACTTGGGCGGCTTGGAGACCCGCGCCTGTCCGGCGTGCGGCAGCGGCCTCTAGGCCGGGGGCACCTGCGGGCCGGCCCGCCGGGCGGCCGCGTCTTCCAGCGCCCTTATCATGGGCAGCTTCACCCCGGCCAGGTACCGGACCAGGGCACCCCCCGCCGTACTGATGTGGTTTATGTGCGTGTCCAGCCCGTACCGCTTCAGGGCCGACGTCAGGTGCCCCCCGGAGACTATGGTGGTGGCCATGGATCCGGCCACGGCCTCCAGCAGCCGCCGGGTGCCCACCTCATAGCCCTCTTTCTCAAAGTACCCCGCCGGCCCGCTGATGAAGGCCGTTCCGGCGCTGGCTATGATCCTGGAGTAGTGGTCGACGGTCTTGGCGCCGATGTCGTATATGAGGTCCCCACTGTTCAGGTTTCTCACGTCCAGCTCCAGCCGCTCGCCATTGCTCTCCACGGCCACGTCGACTGGGGTGAAGAAGACGTCCGGATACTCTCCCAGAAGGTCGTGGGCGGTCCCCACAATCTCGTCCTCGTTCCGTATGCCCAGCGGGTACCGGATGCGCCTCTGGGCGCGCATAAAGACATTGCCTATTATCCCGGTGAGCAGTATGCTGTCGGCGCGGCCGTTATGTATGAGCATCCTGATGGATTCTATCCTGTCGGGCACCTTGGCGCCGCCCAGCACCACCACATGGGGGGCCTTCGCCACCGTGACAATCTCGTCCAGGTTTCTGACCTCCCTCTCGGCCATCCTTCCCACACACGCCGGGATGGACTGCGGGAAGCCCACTATGGAGGGGTGGGCGCGGTGGGCGCTGGGGAACGAGTCCAGCACGCACAGGTCGAAGAGGCCTGCCAGCCGCCTCACCATTATGGTGTTGGCCGCGTCTGCGGTGGAGAACTCGTAGTTCTCCTCGGCGCAGAGCCGCAGGTTGTCCAGGAGTAGTATGTCGCCGTTCTGCATGCCCCTTATCGCATCCCGGGCGGCCGAGCCTATCACGTCCTCCACATACTTGACCGGCCGACCCAAGACCCTCTCCAGGGTGGCGGCGTGCTGGTCCATCCCGGTGTAGTCGCTGTTGCCAACCCGGCCCTGATGGGATGCGAGGACGACCTTGGACTCTCTCATGTCGTCCAGCGTGGGGGCCACCTCCTCTATCCTTCTGGTGCTGGATATCTCCATGGTGCGGGGATCCATCGGACTGTTCATGTCTACCCTGAGGTAGATGGTCTTTCCCCGGAGATCAAAGTCGTCCAGGGTGAGCGCCTTCACGGGTGTGGCCTCCGTTATCTGGCATAAATCCTTAACCGCCGGTCATGTGGCCAGGGTGCTGAGCAGGTATGCTGCGTATCCGGCCGTCAGGAGCATGCCGGTCTTTCGCCCTATGCGGCCGGATCCGAAGGCCGCGAAGAGCGCCACGCTGAAGAGTATCATTATGGTGTAGTCTGTGAAGGCGGCCGGGGCGACGGATATGCCGGCTATGGCGGCGGCCACGCCCGTAATCATCAGGATGTTGTAGATGTTGCTCCCGATGATGTTGCCCACGCCTATGTCCGTCTGGCCCTTGCGGATGGCCATCACCGACGTGATGAGCTCGGGCAGCGACGTTCCTATGGCGATCACCGTTATGCCTATGATTCTCTCGGGGATGCCGAACGACTCGGCGATGGCGACGGCGTTGTCCACCGTGAGTATGGCTCCCGCGTACAGCAGGCCCACTCCAACGCCCATCATGCCGGCGGATATGGGGAACGGGCGGGTCTTGGCGGGGGCATGCTCCTCTGCGGGCTCGACCCTGACGCGGCGAGACTGCCAGAATGTGTATACCGTAAAGGCGCACAGGATGGCGATGAGGACCGCCCCGTCCAGCCTGGATACGGCCCCGTCCACCGAGAGGCCCACCAGCAGGGCCGAGAAGCCCACCATGATGGGCACCTCCCGCCGCAGGGTCCGCCTGCTCACCGCCAGGGCGGTCAGCATGGCGGCCACGCCTATGACCATTCCGACGTTGGCTATGTTGCTTCCTATGACGTTGCCCAGAACCATGTCTCCGTGCTCGCCGGCAGCGGCCACGCTGGCGGCCAGCTCCGGAGTAGAGGTGCCGTACGCGACAACCGTCATGCCTATGACCAAACCCGACACTCCCAGGCGGCGGGCCACGTGTATGCCCCCCTCCACTAGAAAGTGGCCGCCGACGCACAGCAACGCGATTCCCGCTACGGTCAGGGCACCGTTCAGCAGCGTCTCCACGTCTCGTGGACGGCCAGTTCGCGTATTAAACCCGCCGAGCACCGGACGGGCCCGCGGATGTATCCGGGGGCCTTTGTGGCGGCGCGAATTGGCCTGAAGCGAGGCGGCGCAGGCCGCGTTTTGCGGCGGCGCGGGATGTGGCGCATAGTGATGGCCATAAGGTTTGCAAAAACATGCGAAAACCGGAACGTTTAGATCCCACCCCATCCCCCAGACCCC
>JAGWAW010000174.1 GCA_021296165.1 Nitrosopumilaceae archaeon
GGTGCCCAACGTGCGGGCCGGTACCAAATACATCAACGTCCCGCCGCCCGTCATGGAAAAGTTGGGCAATCCCAGGAGTATCAGGTTTTCTATGCGTGGTGATGCAATCGTCGTAGAGAATGCGGACTGGTGATTCCATTGCAGTCTGGCGGGGAACACAGCACCCGCGTTTGCACGAGAACCCAAGTCCGCAACAGAATAAATAGCGCCGAGCGGCCCAACTCGTCGTGAAATACCGGGGCAAGACGGCTCTCATCACCGGCAGTGGGACCGGGATAGGCAAGGCTATAGCCACCGCGTTTGTCCGGGAGGGGGCCAGTGTCATCATACTAGGAAGGCGCCGGGAGCCGCTGGAGGAGACCGCCGGAATGCTGCGGGAGATTGCCACCGGGAACGGCAGCGGGGCCGCCGTGACGGTATTCTCGGGCGTGGATGTCAGCGATGAGAAGGGGGTGGTTGACATGTTCGACTCCATAAGAGAGGCGGGCATCACCATACACTATATCATAAACAACGCTGGTGTCTCTGGGCCGGTAACGTGCTTTCCCAACGCCTCCATGAGCGACTTTGCTGGAACAGTAGCCATCCACCTAACCGGTACCTTCTGGATCTCGGCCTGTGGGCTCTCCTGCATGGAGCGAGGGGGAAAGATAATCACCATATCCACGTTCTTCACAGAGGAGAGGCCACTAGAGCAGCGTCCTTACCGGTTCCGGGGACCGTACACCGCCTCCCAGGGGGCCAAGAATCGCTTGGCCGAGGCCATGTCTTGGGAACTGGTGGAGGATGGGGTGATATCCATCGCAACCAACCCCGGACCTGTTCACTCTGACCGAATCTACAAGACGGTGTACCCCAAGGCCGCCGCCGAGTTCATGAGGGTGGGCGGGTTTGAGGCACTCGACCCGGTACAGGTTGAATCGGCCTGCGCGGATATACTGCCGCTGCTGGGAGAGGATGACTCGACCGTACAAGCGGGCTTGGACTCGGCTGCCGCCAAGATTCCGGATGTGGATGATACACGGGGCGTGCTGGAGAGGCTTCTCCAAAAGATACAGAGTATCGCCGAGAAGGTGCAGCGCAACACATCGCACATGATCGCCGATAGGCAGTTCCTCTCACAAGACCAAGTGGCCACTACCGTTCTGAACCTGTGTGACGACTCCATATCGGACATAGTGAACGGTAAGGTGATTCCCGGCGACCGGGTCTTCTATCCGGTCCGGCCGCACATGGCCGCCGCAGCACCTCCGTCGGAGGCAGATTATAGCAGCGGATGTGTGGTCATCGTACTGGGTTCGGACGCCGAGGCCGATGCCCGGAGTGCCGCGGCACTGGCATCACACATCACCAGCTTGGGCGGCAGGGTGGTGCTTTTGGCGCCGAACACAACGGAGCCGGCAGCTTCTGATCTCATAAAGGATCTGCACGTCCACCGCACCGACGTGGGGGATGCAGAGCAGGTGTGCCGTTGGCTGCGCACCGCCTCCGAGAAGATGGGCCCCGTTCTGGCCGTGGTCCACATGACCGGAGACGTGCCCGATGGCTCGCCCTTGATAAAGACGGGCCGCCAAGAATGGGATGCGATGGTCGCCAGATTCATCAACACGCCGGCGGTAGTGGCGCAGGAGTCGCTGGAGTACTTTGTGCCCGGCGGCGGATCCGACCCGCGCAAGTTTGCAGGGGCGAAGGGCAGGGTAATGATAGTGGGTCCAGGACTGCCCCGGGGCCGCAAGGTCTCCGGAGCACAGCGGGCCCGGGCCGAGGTATTCCGTGGGGCTCTGAGACCATTTGCTACCACCATAAACCAGGAGCTGGCCGATGTTCTAAAGTCGGATGCCCGAGTCTTTGCGGTACTACCGGGGTCAGTCTCTGGCGGGGATCCGGATCCCACTGGCGTGGCCGACGTACTGGACTATCTGATGTCGGCGTCGGCGCCTCGGTCCGGCGAGGTAATCTTCTGCCCTGACGAGTCTAGATAATTTCGATGACCGCAGAGGCGGTCTGTTGCAGCGCGTGCAGGGGGGATGCACCGCGGGCTTGACTGTGGGTACAGTGATGCTGCCTTGGCGGGGAAAAGGCGACGCATGATGGTTCGAAGGCTGCCTTCCCGCAAGCAAATAATGGATATGGATGGGCATGACTTTGAGGGATTGGGACTTGGCTGAATGATGGTAAGAATTAGGCGCATATGCCATAACTCTTGTTCGAATAATCAGATTTATTCAACTGGTCGCATCTGATGTTTGTCGTAGCATATTTTTCAATCATCACGGTGTCGGCGGTATGGTGTGCACGGCCTGTTCGGTTGTCTTCAACAGCGGAGACGATCCAAAATAACAGACATACGCGCATCCATTCCGAATTCCGCCGCCCGTCCGTGCTGCCAGATCACAGTAAACGAAAATGTGGCCCGTTAGTTGGCAAATCAGCTCTAAACTCTTCAGCAAGACGGGACGGGAGCACGCGCCGGGGCCAAACCGTTCTTCATATCAAATAGTATATATGATCCTAACAAGGCTGCCAGCCGGCATGGCCGAACAAATGCACTGGACCACACCCG
>JAGWAW010000019.1 GCA_021296165.1 Nitrosopumilaceae archaeon
TGCCACCGACCGCTGAAATGCTGGCGGGACGGCGTGCGCAGCCCGATCAGCTACCCCCAACATTTGGAATATGAGCGTCGCACATTATCTTGACAGTCTCCGAACACGCGGCGCCGCCGGAGGGTGCGGGACCGGAGTGTATGGCAACATACCAAGCCAAAATTCTAGCATCAACTCTCCGACAGCCCAGGCATGAGTAGTAGACGCCCGATCACCCGCAGAGATTTCGAGACATATATGGAGCGGACCGTGAAGAGGGAGTTTACGAGCCTCAACAAGCGGCTTGACAGCATTGAACGCCAGTTGAGACGTCTGGAAAAACGCCAGGTTCAAGGCAGTAGCCGTCTGCCTCATCACACAGATGGTACACCGGATCCCAGCACACAAGGTTGTTACAGTCCCGCACACACTGATCTTGTAAATCTAACTTGCCGCATGCGGGTACCTGCCCCGACCGGCCAGGTCTTTACGTCCGGGCGGCAGCTTTCTGACATGTGCCCGTGTTCGTCCAAGACGCGGACATGCGGTCGAAATTTTGCTTCTTCAATACCGCCGCTTAACACGGCATGACAAGTCGCCGTCACCTTAACGGCGCCCCGTTGGCCGACGAGTTACGTATGTACATGATGCTCCAGAGGTGGTACCAAGGCGGCGTACGGCTCCCGCCTGCGCTGTATCATTTTATGATCCAAGGACGTCGCAATCCCCGCCGCGCACGGCACCGGCGGGCGCCTCATGGTGCCAACTTAATTTAAAATTCCCGCCATCTTAAATATCATCCCCAAAAAATAAAGGCGTGTCAAAAATCAGCCCGGCGGCGCTTTTGGCCACCGGCATCATCACCGCTATCATCATGGCGAATCCGGCATACGGCCACAAGCTGATCAGCCACGACGGCACGCATACGGATTTTGATTCTGCCTTGCAGATACCCGACCACCGCATCTCCTGGGCGGTCTACGACAACCTAGGCGCGGGTGGGGCAAAGTTTTACGCGTTTGATGCAGAACGCGGGGATTCGCTCTACGCGGGCATATTGGTTCCCAAGATGGACGGGCTGGAGGAATATTCGCCGTCGCTCTTTCTGGTGAGCCCCGCAGGGCTTGAGGGACAGCCAGCCCCGTTTGGAGCCTGGCCAAACACGGAAAGGTTTCCGTACGAGGGGAAATTCCCCGGGGATGAATTCTACGAGTCCTTTGGCCAGGTTACCTACTGGGAGAGACAGGAGGTCAGGACCCACCTTCCCGCTGACGGTAAATATTTTATCGTGGTCGTGGACGAAAAAGGCCGAGATGGAAAATACGCCCTGGCAATAGGCACCATCGAAGACTTTTCTGGTGAAAATCTCCTTGTAATCCTGCCGATGGGATGGCTTGAGACGAAACTGTTTGTTAACGACTACCTTTCAATAGGAGTATTCTTTTTGGCGCTGGCGGCGGCGCCCGCTGTTGCAGCGCTGGCCGTCATCAGAAAAAAATCACGCCGGAACGTTTCAAAAATTTGACGATGACATATCGGGTGGCGCGCCCCGTTATCGGGATTTATCCTTGCACCTGTGACTTAAATACTAATTTTGTGTCATATCGGATGGATGACCAAGCACAAGCGGAGCCCGGATCCCCGCCCGCACATATAACTACCGGCCGCCCCCGGACCTATCCAAGTACTCATACACCCCGTACTTGCTGCCGTCCTCGGCCTGGTACACCCAGATGCGGTTCTCCCACACCACCGGCCTGAACTGTGCCTGGGTGGAGGGGTGCAGCCGCCGGTAGACGTCCTCGCCCACCAGTATCTGGTTGGGGTCCGCCATGGACTGTATCTTGGCGGCCATATTCATGGACCGTCCCATCATGTCGACGTGTGACTTTGTCGGATCCTGGCCGTACCGGACCACTATGTTGGTGCCATAGTCCATTCCTATCTTTACCTGCAGCTCCGGATAGTCATATTGAGTCAGGATGGGATTGATCCCATGGTTTATGATGTATATCATGGATTTGCTGCAGCTGACGGCGTGGTCGGCGGCCAAGAGGGAGTTGTCCGTCGCCACGAAATACCCTATCACCGCATCCCCCATGAATTTGAGCACCAGTCCGCGGTGCGCCACGATCATGCTGGCCATCTCCTGTACGAAGGATGTCATTATGACGGCCACCTTGTCATCGGGCAGGCTGAGGGCCATCTGTGTGGATCCAACCAGGTCTATATACAGCACCACCGAGTTGAATTTTTTGAAGACGTGTCTGCGGAGAAACTCGTCGGAGTCGTCTGGCACGTAGTCGTACTCGTAGCCCTCCTTGAGCGACGCCCATATCCTCGTCTGCGTCTTCCGGAGCAGAGTCTCCGAGTCTACGGTGGTCCCCTGGCTGGTCCGTATGAGGCTGGAGGCATCCAGTGGGTTGATGGGCATTCCATCACTCCAGAGGGAAGTTGGTGTCGCACCGGCAGCACCTTCCCCTCTCACCCCCGTACCGGCTGTCATAGTATCTGGATATCTCGCCGCCGCAGTGCCTGCATTTGGTGTCCATGCGCCATATCGGGCCATTCCGTATATAAAATGGCGGGGGCGTTCCAAGCCTATGCGCGCAGGGAATACGCAGGGCCCGCTGGGCCCGCTGGAGCCGGAGGTCCGCTCTGCGGAGAGCGCGTTTCTGGAGGCGATCAGGCGCTACACGACACCTGCCACGCGGAATGTGATGCTGGGGGACGCCACCATAACCACCCAGGAGACGTTTGACGCGAATGGTGTGGCCCGCATGTTTGGCCGCGTGGTATCTGGGTTGGACGGGTGGGGCCCGGGGGACGTTACCATCACCAACAACGAGGACATACGTCGGGTCTTCGTCAAGTTTGCCACCCACACAGGGGAATATACTATGACGGGTCACTTTTCGCTGCAGTTTCACGTACTGCTGTATTATATGCCGGACCAGAGGGTCGTGGACTGCCAGAAGGATCTCTCGCGGGTCATCGACGAGGCCAAGTCCGGCGAGGCGCAGTTGGCCGAGGATTCTGACTCCATTATATCCGGTGGCGTCCGGGGCCCCGGCGAGGGAGACCTCTCTGAGATGGAACTCTTTGAGAGGCTGTACCGAGACGATTCGCTGGTGGAACGGTTGGAGTCCAAACTGGAGGGAGCCATGAGCGAGAGGCTGCGGCAGTTGGCCGACGAGAAGAGGCGCCTCTTTGCGGAGCTGGACGGCCTGCTCACCGAGACATACCAGACCGTTCCCGTCCTGATAGACGACGCCCGGCTGGTCACCGGCGAGGAGGGGTGCCTGTGCACCTTCGACGTGGAGCGGGAGTCCGGCGGTGTGCGGTCCCCCATGCCCGATACCATAGACGGCCGCACGCTGGATGTCATGCTAGGGAGGATCCGGGAGGTGCGGCGGGCGCTGGAGCCGCACGGCCGCCCTACTCCATGATCTTGAGTGTGTCCGAGGCGGTGATTATACCCGTTATGGTGGACTTTTTGGAGACCAGTATGCATTTGGAGTAGCGGATGAGCGGCACCAAGAGCGCCGCGGGGGTGTCGTGGTCCACGATGGGCGGTATGGGCTCCATGGCGTCCTGCAGGGCGACCCCCTTGAGGCCCGCCTCGCTACCGCCGGCCAGATGCTTCACTATGCCGTCCTCGGTGACGACGCCGACGGGATCTTTCCCGGCGAATACGGGTATCTGGCTTATGGAGTGCTGCCTCATCCTCCGGACCGCGTCATGGAGTGTGTCCCGCACGTCCAGCCGGACTATGTCCTCACTGCACAGGCTGCCCGCGGTCTGAGATATGGCGCTGGCCTCACGGCCCGCCAGCACCTCGAATATCCGCCTGGCGGTGTCGTAGCTGGGCTTGCTTCGGCCGGACTCTATCTGGTTTACCATCGAGGTGCTGATGTCGCACATCCGGGCAAGCTCCCTCTGCGTCATGCCCAGCTTGAGGCGCATGCGGCGGATGGAGTCCAGACGGGGCAGCATGGTACGAATGGGGGCTGTGAGGCTTTAAACCGTATTCGTCCGGTTGCCTGGGCCGCCGCACCTATCCGGGGTGGGCTTCCGGACAGATGGGCCGGTACGGGCACCGCCGGCAGGTCTGGCCGTCGGGCTTGGCGCCGAACTCCTCGTTCAATATGTTCTGGGTGCACTCCTCTATTGATTTGATGCCATTCTCCAGCGACTCGCCGTCTATGTCATACTCTCGTATCGTGCAGCCGTTTCTACGGGAGCCCTGCTCCACGTACACGAACGCAAACTTGGTTGGCAGCGAGCCGTACTTTTCCCCGGCGGCGTGCGCATATATGCACGCCTGCGGATCCCGGAGGGTATGGTCGGCGCGGTCCTCTTTGATGCTTTTTATGGTTATGTTGGAGCTTCCGGTCTTGAAGTCGACTATATGGTACGTGCCGTCCGGGTATGACTCGACCCGGTCTATCTTTCCGGTGTATCGTACCCCGCCTATTGTCGTCTCGAATTTTTCCTCGACCTCTATCTTTTGTGGCCTGACAGGTGACGCAGCCTCCCATGTGACATAGTTGCGGATCGCCGTCTCCAGGGTTGGTCTGGCGTGTTTGTAATCGCGCTCGGTGTGGGAGCACCTCACCTCATCCATCTCGTCTTGCGCCGCGCGTATGGCATCTTCTGCTCCAACCTGTCCCCTTCCCAGATCCTCCAAGGCCTTGTGTACTATCCGACCCTTGTCCAGGGGCATGGCCGGCCTCTCCGGCACGTGCAGCACGTACCGGTACTTGAACTGCAGCGGGCACCTTTGGTATGTTGTGATTTTGGAGGCCGACAGTGAGAGGCTTCCGGGATCCACCAGCGGGGGGTGCGGCGCCTCCAGAATGTCCACGGCGCGCCTGGCATCGATGCCTGGGTCGGCCGGCAGATCAACGTCTGCTCCGCCCTGCATCTTCCGCAGTACGGACAGCTCCGCCAGATGGCCGGCGGCCGCCCCCAGGCGGGACTCGCGCACCGCCCTGCATGCGGCATCCTCCACGCCTCGTATGCTCGCCTCCAGCGGATCTGGGGCGGCCGGCACGGCCAGCTCGACCGGGGAGAGCACCATCCTGCGAACGTACGGTTTGGAGCACGCCAGGTCCAAAAACCCCAGCGGACTTCTGGACCTGCCGTCGGTCTCCAGGGGGCACGTCAGGCACAGCCCCGCCTCGGCCCGGGTCATCGCCACATACAGCAGGTTCTGCTCCGATGTATTATCGCCCGCATTGCGGCGCTCCAGCACCCACGCCGGGATGATACTCTTCTCGTTCCGGCGGTTCGCGCCGGAATATAGCCCGGTCACAAAGACGTTCCGAAACTCCTTGCCCTTGCTCTTGTGTATGGTCAGGACGCTTACGCCCCCGGCGGGCTCCGCGGAGTCAGAGTCCAGCAGCCCCGGATCCGCAGCCATGGCGCCGCTGGCGAACTTGGCGTATTCGACAAAGTCCAGAAGGGTATCGGACGGATAGTGGCGGTTGTACCTCTCGGCCATGTCATACAGCCTGCCGAGGACGGCGCGGTCTCTGGCCGGCCCGTAGCCGCTCTCGTTGGCGCTGCGCCTGTAGGCATCGGTGTGTTTGAGCATTATGTCGTGGAGTGTGGCCGGAAGGCCCTTTTTTGCGGCGTCCGCATGCATCCCTTCCAGCAGCCCCCAGATCTCGCGCATCTCCGGGCCCTGATCACCCTCGTACCTCCGCAGAGCCTCAAAGACGCGGTCGTTCCGCCGGTCTGGCGACATTCTCCGGGCCGCGCAGTTTACGGCCCGTATGTTCGACGCGCCGATGCCGCGCCGCTCTAGCGCCAGGGCTATCTCGGAGCCGGAGGTCTCCGGCGAGGCGGCGATGTGGAGCATGGCCAGTATCTCGGCTATCATGGGGTCGCCCATCGGGATGCCGGCGTTTCCCGGAGCCACCAGAACCCCCCGGGCCTGCAGCGCCTCGGTGAACCTCCTGCACGTGGCGTTGGTCCTGCACAGCACGGCCACGTCCGGCCTTGCCGTCCCGTCCCGCACCATCCTGCTTATGGCGGCGGCTACAAACTCGCGCTCGGTGGTCTCGTCGGCGGCCATTGCCACCACCATACCAGGATTGGACGGGGCGCCTGAAGTCGCAGGATCTGCCGGTCCCATCACCTCCGGAGCCGCGTCGTCTATACCGACCGGGTCGTCCCCCGCCGGGGCTCCGCCGTCATGGACCCCAGCATGTGGCACTGCCGGTTCGGTCCCATACTCCTTGAGGAGGCCGGCCACCGCCCTCACGTTATCCGAGCAGCGGTGGTTCCTTTCCAGATCTATTTTTGTGCAGCCGGGGTACCGCTCCTCAAAGTCGCCGAATATGGAGGCGTAGGCCCCCTGAAACTCCATTATGGACTGGTCCTGGTCCCCCACGACCATTATGTTCCCGGAGCCGGCCAGCAGGGTTGCCAGCCGGAACTGGGCGTAGTTGTTGTCCTGGAACTCGTCAACTATCACGTATGCGTTCTGGTATCTGCCGCGTACGCCCTCGTTGGACGCCAACAGGTCTACCGCCCTGCCCACCATGCCCTCGTAGTCTATCATGTCGTTGTCGGCCATGTGTTTTTCGTGGGCCTCGTACACCTTTACCAGCTCGTTCAGTCTCTTTGCGGATGCGTCCAGCTCGGCCAGATCCCTCCCGTCGAGGCCGACCCGCCCCTTGCCGTTCAGTACGTAGTTCATCCGCTCCCTGATTTTCTCCACAGTCAGCAGCTCCCTCTTTGCCTGCTGTATTCCCCTCAGTATTTTGGCGCACCCCGCCGAGTTCATCCTTATCACGTTCTGGTCGATACCCAAGTCGTCGGCGGCCTTGAAGCACCACGCCAGCCTAGACAGACTGTCGAAGACCGACGTCCCCTCCGACACCCCGGTGATGTCGGAGTTCTCCTTTAGTATCTCCATTCCAATAGAGTGGATGGTGCCGACCCAGACGCGGGTGACGTCCCGCCCTTCCGGAATGTCGGTACCATTCCCCAGTGTGTCTTCCCGTATCTTCTTCAGCCTCGCTGACATCTCGCCGGCGGCCTTTTTTGTGAACGTCATGCAGAATATGTCCTCGGGTCGGACTATACCCTCCGACACCAGCCGGGCCACCCGCTCCACTATGACGCGCGTCTTGCCGGATCCCGGACCCCCGTTCACCAGCAGCGGCCCCCCGCCGTGGCCGACCACCCTCTCCTGCTCGTCGGTAAGTCTTATGGATTCGGCATCACGGCCGGCCGGCCCAACCATGGCGCCGTGGGCGCGCCGTGCCGTTAAAAGGATGTCCGCGTCCCCGGCGGGGACATGTGTTCCGCTCCCCGGTCACTTGGGGTGCGAGCACAGCTCGGCCAGCACCCCGTGGAGGGACTTGGGGTGTATGAAGGTGACCCGCGTCCCCGCAGAGCCGGCCCTGACCTTTCCCAGAAAGCGCATGCCGCACGATTCCATGCGGTCCACCTCGCCGTCCATGTCGTCGGTCTCCAGGGCTATGTGGTGCAGGCCGGGGCCGTTCTTCTCCAGGAACCTCCTGATGGGGCTGGCATCGCCCACCGGCTCCATCAGCTCTATGCGGCCGTTCTCCAGGTGCATGATGGCGACGGCCACCCCTTCTGACTCCACCCTCTCGTACTCCACGTTCTGTATGTTCAGCGCCGCAGAGTACGTGCGGGCGGCCTCCTTGAGGTCGTTTACGGCGATGGCCACGTGGTCTATCCTCATCAGAAGACCTCCCGGGGCGTGTACTCGCCAAAGACGCCGCGCAGCGTGTTGCTTATCTCGCCGGTGGTGGCCTGAGCCCGGGCCGCTCGTATGATGTGCGGCATCAGGTTGGCGTCGGTGTCGGCGGCCGATGCCAGGGCCGAGAGCGCCGACTGCACCCCGGCGGCGTCGCGGGAGGCGCGCAGTCCGGCCAAGACCTCCCGCTGCTGCTCCCCGACGCTGTCGTCTATGCGGAGCAGGCTGGGCTGCGTCTCGTCCGGATCCACGTACCTGTTCACACCCACCAGTATGCGCTCGCCGGCGTCAGCCTCCTTCTTGAGGCGGTATGCGTTCTGCCGGATCTCCGACTGGAAGAAGCCCCTCTCTATGGCGGCCACAGAGCCGCCCATCTTGTCTATGCGGTCCAGGTACCCCCACACGTCCTCCTCCATGCGGGAGCAGAGGTCCTCCATGTAGTGCGAGCCGGCCAGCGGGTCCACCGTCTTTGTGAGGCCGCTCTCGTGCGCCACGATCTGCTGCGTCCGCAGCGCTATCTTGGCCGACTCCTCGGTGGGCAGGGCCAGCGCCTCGTCCCGGGAGTTGGTGTGGAGCGACTGGGTGCCGCCCGCCACGGCCGCCATGGTCTGGATGGCCACCCGCACGATGTTGTTGTCCGGCTGCTGGGCGGTGAGCGACTCGCCGCTGGTCTGGGTGTGGAACTTGAGCTGGAGCGACTTTGGCTTCTGGGCGCCGAACCTCTCCTTGAGAATCTTGGCGTATATGCGGCGCGCCGCCCTGAACTTGGCCACCTCCTCAAAGAACTCTATGGTGCAGCAGAAGAAGAAGGAGAGCCGGGGGGCGAAGTCGTCTATGTTGAGGCCCCGGTCGGTGCACGTCTTGATGTACTCGATGGCGTTGGCCAGCGTAAAGGCCACCTCCTGGGTGGCAGTGCACCCGGCCTCCCGCATGTGGTAGCCGGATATAGATATGGGATACCACCTCGGGACGTCCGTGGAGCAGTACTGTATCATGTCGCCTATGAGCCGCATGGATGGCTTGGGTGGGTAGATGTACGTGTTGCGGGCGATGTACTCCTTTAGTATGTCGTTCTGGGTGGTGCCCCGCAGCTGTGAGCTGGAGTACCCCTGCGCCTCGCCCACCACTATGTAGTACGCCAGCAGGGTGGAGGCAGTCGAGTTTATGGTCATCGAGGTGCTGACCTTGCCCAGGGGTATGCCGTCAAAGGCCGTAGCCATGTCCTTTATCGACGCTATGGATACGCCCACCTTCCCCACCTCGCCCTCGGCGGGGGCCGAGTCCGGGTCGTGCCCTATCTGGGTGGGTAGGTCAAAGGCCATGGACAGCCCCGTCTGCCCCTTCTCCAGCATGAACTTGAAGCGCTCGTTGGTCAGCCGCGCGTCGCCGAACCCCGAGTACTGTCGCATAGTCCAGAAGCGGTCCCGGTACATCCCCGGGTGTATGCCCCGGGTGTATGGGTACTGGCCGGCATCCTCGGGCCCGCCGTATATGCGGTCCACCGGATAGTTCGAGTCGGTGAACGTTCCCTCCCGCTCCATCTCACTCCCCCAAACTCCGGCATATGCGCCCTGCCGCCTCGTACGGGTCCGTGCCACCCTCCCGCACCGACTCCATGATGTGGTGTGCGGAGCCGCCAGGAGCGAACATCGTATCAAGTCTCCGGCGCAGGTGGCTTAAAACGATATCCTTGGTCTCGGCCTCCAGCCGCCGGGCGCGGCGCTGCGGCGCCGACGAGGCGGCGGCCCGCAGCCTCTCGCGTATGGTGCTGGCGAGCTCGCCGATGCCGGCGTTCTCCTTTACGGACGTCTTGAGGACGGCGGGGTTGCGGTCCGACTCGCCGATGTAGTCGCGCACCGCGTCGTACAGCGCCGAACTGCCCGGCAGGTCGGCCTTGTTTATCACGCAGACGTCGCCGATCTCCGTGATTCCGGCCTTGATGGTCTGTATGCTGTCGCCGGTGTGGGGGTTGAAGACCACCACCGTGACGTCGGCTATGTTGGATATGTCCACCTCGGTCTGGCCTGCCCCCACGCTCTCTATTATTATGGGATCAAAGCCCGCATATTCCAGTATCCGTATGCTGTTCCGCAGGGAGTCGGAAAGAGCCCCGGTGGCCCCCCGCGACGCTATGCTCCGTATGTAGACGCCCGAGTCGGTGGACGTCCCCATGCGGACCCTGTCCCCCAGTATGGCCCCCCCGGTGATGTGGCTGGTGGGGTCGACGGCCAGCACCGCCGGCCGGTCGCCGGACCTGGCCATCTCCATGGAGAGGCCGTTTATCAGGGAGCTCTTTCCGGCGCCCGCCGGCCCGGTCACTCCCACTATGTCCGAGCCGCCCGTCTCCGGATATATTGCCCGCAGCATCTCCTCGGCGCCGTCCGTGTCGTTCTCCGCCATGGTGATGGCCCTGGCCACGCTCCCGCGCCGGCCCGCCCGGAGGCCCTCCATGTCCATGATTCCCGATGATCCGGCAGCGTAATAAAATGGTGCGGCCCGCCAACTCTTCTCTGATTGTCGGGGGCCGCCCGCGCTGGTGGCAACGCTAAAAGATCACCGTATTCGACCCCCTGCAATGAACGATGTGCAACGAAGAGTATACCAAGCGGGAGGCGAATACATCCAGAGTATGATCCTGAGCGGGAAGACATGGTGAGACGCGCAAACAGGAGCAAGGAGGGCGCACCGTACCTATATTCTGGGACATTCTTGGTGCCGGCCGCCGCCCGGCCGAAGTTCGGCCTGCGGTACGTGGAGGATTTGGGAATGGTATTGGCCTGCCTGTGGCGCGCCTCCGCGCCCGCCTAGCGGCGCCCCGGCACCCTCACCGCTCCAACAGCAGGGGAGCCGGCGGCTCTCCGGCGTCGCGAATCTCGGTCTTTATCCGCAGATCCCCCAGAGTGTCGTGCCGTATGTCGAATATTACGGGGTGGGCGCCCCACCCGTAGCGGGGCGGGCTCGGAAAGGGTATCCGCTCCTCAAAGCCGCCGGCCCCGTACGTGCGGTGGAACGTCTCCCCCATTCCCAGCACCTCCACCACAGTGCGAGTGGTGCCGCCGGATGCGTCGGCAAACGATATCGTGACGTGGCCGTCCTGGTACGTGGCCTGTATCTGGAATGTGTCGGGTATGGTATCGCCGGGGCCGGCCGCGCCCAGCGCGACGGCCGCCACCAGAACCGCGGCGCCCGCCGCCGCGTATGCCCGCCGCCGGCTCATGCCCCGGCCATCTCGGCCGGCGCCCGGCGGCGCAGGCCGGCGTATATGGAGAGCAGTTCCAGCGCCTGCCTCCGGGTCCTCTCGGTGCCGGGGACCGGGTGCCCGGCCAGGAACGACCCTATCTCGTCGGCGTACGAGTCGTCAGCGAGCATGGCCATCCCCCCTATGATGCGACCGAAGAGAGGGTTTCCGTGGCCGATCTTGGACTCCAGGTCCTCCCAGTGTGAGGAGAGCCAGGGCCACAGTATGCGGCGCCCGGCAGGGTTGGACGCCACCAGCGCCGCGGGCATGTGTGCATTCTGGGAGCGGACCTCATCCGTAAGGGAGTAGTCCAGCGTCCTCTCCAGGATGCGGGGATTTCCGAACTCGCACATGCCCGCCAGTATGCGCACCTGCTCCTCCATAGAATGGGCGCGGCGGAAGAGCGACTTCATTCTGCCGTGCAGCCGGGCCCCACCCCGACGCGCCGCCGCAGCGAAGACCGGGGCCCGCACGTCCGGGTGCAGCGACCCGCCATCCAGAAACTCGGCGAGCATCTCCTCGGCGGTGCGGGCCGCCGAGTCGTCCAGGCGCGACAGGGCCGTGATGGCCATCGAGCGCAGGAACGCGTCGGTGTGGGCATCCCCACTCCGCGGCTCCCAGCCCAGCCTCTCCAGCACTCCGGAGAACAGCGGCCGGGCAGCCCCGCCGACGGGGCCGCTCCAAGCCTCGCCGTGCGACATGCGTATCAGGAATACGAGGTTCCTACCCACGTTGGAGAGCGGCAGGTACTCGGTCTCCTCGGCGTACGCCCCGACCATATCCAGATACTCGGGTATGGTAGCCCGGCCAGACAGGCAGAACGCGAAGAGGTCGTTCTGCACGGCCCACCTGTCCACGACGGACATCCCCCGGCCGGCCACCATGCCCCGGATCTCTTCCTGCAGCAGCCCGCGGTATCTTACCCGGTAAAATCCCGTCCGGCCGGTGTTGGCCACAAACCGGCGGGGCAGCCCCAGCGAGGAGGTGCGCGTGTCCAGCATGCTGTATCGCTCCATCTTGCCGTCCAGGAATCTTACGGGTATGGGCCATACCATATCACCGGGGTCGCCGCAGTCGGCGCGAAACCGCTCCTGCCGCAGCGTCATGGTAAAGACCGTGGAGCTGGCGTCCACGACGGGAAATCCGGGGTTCTTGAGCCATGGCTCCAGCACTTCCCGCACCGGCTTCCGGCAGGCCCACTCTATGGAGTCCCACAGGTCGCCGCCGGTCGCGTTGCGGTGCTTGAAGGCGCGCAGGTACTTTCGCAGCCCGTTCCGGAAGTTCATCGGCCCCACAAAGTCCTCCAGCATGCGCAGCATGCAACCCCCCTTGTCGTACGATATGGCGTCGAATATCTCCCGGATTTGCGAGGGCGACTCGACCTCCACGTCTATGGGGTGGGTGGACTCCAGCGAGTCCATCTCCATGGAGTTGTTCATGGAGCCGTCCACGAACTGCTCCCACATGCGCCACTCCGGGTACAGGCGGTCCACCATCGTATTCCCCATGAACGTAGCAAAGCTCTCGTTCAGCCACAGGTCGTTCCACCACTCCATGGTGACCAAGTTTCCGAACCACTGGTGGGCCAGCTCGTGCGAGACCACCTCGGCTATGAGCTGCTTGGTCTGGGTGGATGAGTTCTCCGGGTCGTACAGCAGGAGGTTCTCCCGGAAGGTGATGGCCCCCCAGTTCTCCATGGCGCCGGCCGCAAAGTCCGGCAGCGCTATCAGGTCCAGCTTGGGCAGTGGGTACTCCTTGCCAAAGTACTCCCCGTACATGCCCAGCAGGCGCTCGGCCAGTTCCAGGGCGTATTGACCCTGCCCAGACTTGCCCCGGACGGTAACCACCCGGATACTCCCGTCCCGGTTCTGTATGTACTCGAACTCGCCCACCCCTACGTACACCAGATATGTGGACATCACCGGGGTGGTGTGGAACGCATACTCGGTGGAGTCATCAACATCCGTAACCGTCTTGGCAGGCATGTTGGAGATGGCCGTCATGTTCCGGGGCGCCCGCACCGTGATGTCGAAGGTAGCCTTGTGATTGGGCTCATCCCAGCACGGAAAGGCGCGCCGGGCGTCGGCTGCCTCGAACTGAGTGGTGGCCAGGTATTTGGTTTTGGGGCCGTCCGCGTACCGGCTCCGGTAAAACCCCAGCAGGCGGTCGTTGAGCGTCCCGGTGTATTGTATGCTGATGGTGCACTCTCCGCGGACCGGCTCGGAGACGCTTATGGCGAGCAGTTCCTCGGCGCCGTGGACGCGGGCCGATGCCCCGACGCGCCTGCCGTCGCACCACACCTGGCAGGAGAGTATGTCCAGGTCGGCCGCGTCCAGATCTATGGTGGTGAGCGGCTCGTAGCACCAAGCGTGTATGACGGCCTCTCCGCGGAACGTGAACCCCTCAAAGTCCGGTTCGAATCTCAGATCATAGTGGCGGGGGGCCGCGCTCATGCAAAACCGCCAGTCGAGCCGAATAAGTATATTCTGCGCTGCGATGGCGCGGCGGACCGGTACGCATTCAGGTGCAGTACGAGTCCCAGCAGACCCTCACCGGGGCCAGTTTGGTCTGATCTATACAGTTTGATACGCCATATGTCCAGATCAGCAGAACATAGACGGCAGATGGAAACGTGGCCTTGGAGCACGGTGGGGGGCCGGATCTGGTCGCCGACGACTCGCTGAGCCTGACTGATGCTAACAGGGCGATCGTGGATATACTGGCAGACCTAGAGAGTAGCCTGGGGGCGTGGTCCGAGTACACCACGGTAAACCCGGAGACTGGCCTGGAGCACAAGCGCTCTTGGCTGACCATGGGGAATATTCACAATCGGGGCAAAACCTCGACATGCGTAATTTTTTGGCGCCCCCACCGCGCATGCGAGGGGGGCGGGTCTGCTAACCCCATCCCCCTCTTGCGCGGCCAGGCCGACCACTGCGTTGGCTGG
>JAGWAW010000020.1 GCA_021296165.1 Nitrosopumilaceae archaeon
CCGGGCGCCCGTGTTGCTGATGTGATTGGCTCAAAAATCATAAAAAACGATATCAACCGACTTTGCAATAGAACCGGAACCTCCTGCCGTATCTGGACTGGTACCTCTCCGGCGGCTAGTCCATCCCGCAGACGGCCACTCTCGCCTCGCGCACCGCCCGAATCTTGGCGTCGGGAACGGCATCGACGCCCAGCAGCCCGGCATGGTACCGGGAGCCCTCTGCCGCCTGCCTTATGTCGGACTCGTAGCAGTCAAGAGCGCTTTTTATGGTCTGCATCTCATCATGGGTGGGGACCGCCCCGCCCACCAGAAAGTTCAAGACGCTCTGCTGCGTCCGGCGCGCCACAGGGTACCTCTTGATGGCGGCCTGTCGGACGACCATACCGAACATTCCCGCGCCGCTGGCCGTGTCCTCCCCCATCGCCCTCAGCCTGCGGATGTAGTGTGCCAGTGATTCCAGCACGACGCCGTATCCGTCGCCAGCCACCAAGTACTCGATGCCACTGGGTCCCACGAGCCCGCACCCATACCCAGCTAAATAAACCCCGCCACCGGGGCCGCGTCTGGCCCCGACCGGGCGACGCGTGTGGGTTACGGGCCGGCGATCCGCAGGTCAAAGTCGGGGACCAGTCCCCGCTCCCGGGCCATTTCAAACATCCTGCGGATGGACGCCTCGCCGGCATCGCCCATGTCCACTGTAGTCGGATTGACGTACATCTTGACAAACTTGTCTATCAGCGGCTCGGGGTTGCCGCGACCATACCTCATGGCGTACTTGACCGCGTCATCGGAATGCTCCAGTCCGTACCTGATGGACTCCCGCAGGGATTGATCGAACCTGCGGATCGAGTCGTCGCCCAACCCTGTTTTCATCACGTTTATCCCCAAGGGAACTGGCAGGCCGCCGGTGGCACCGTCCCACCACTCCCCCACGTCCAGTATGCTTGTCAGTCCCTCCTGCTGGTGCGTTATCTGGGCCTCGTGTATCACCAGACCCGCGTCCACCGCACCGCTGCGGATGGCCTCCGGAACTCTGTCAAAGTTCATCTCTACATGGTCGAACCTGCCTATGATCAGTTGGAGAAGCAGGAACGCAGAAGTCAGCCGGCCCGGTATGGCCACCCGGCAGCTGCTCAGGGACCGCACGTCAATGGCGGCGCGGGCAACAACCAACGGTCCGTACCCCAGGCCGAAGCTGCCACCGCTCCGCAGTACGGTGTATCCCGGTATGTAGGCGCATGCGTGCACAGAGACGGCCGTAACGTCCAGCTCGCAGTCCCGAGCACGGCGATTCAACCCCTCTATGTCCTCTACGACCTGGTCTATCTCGAAGCCGGGGGACGGCACCTTACCTGAGAGCATGCCGTAGAACATGAACGCATCGTCAGCATCGGGCGTGTGGCCCACCGTGATCCTCACGCCAAGGCCAACTGATGTGGCTATAAAAATCGAGGCGGCCGCCGTTTGTGTGTCCTCAAGTCCGCCCCTCAGGCACGAATCATCGCACCATGGCCGTATCCTAGGCGTAAACGCCAGACAGACCTGAGGATGTACCGCCGTTTTGTGTCTGGCCCACCGTGATGCCAGAAAACACCCAAAAAGTGTTCTTGTGGTACTGGTTTGGTGGTTTTTGCAGGCATGTCGGCCACGATTCGGCCGTATGGCTGCCAAATCATGCGGATCGTGCCAAACAGGCCGGTAAAAGTCGGCAGGCACCTGCGCTGAGCCCAGACTCATCGCTCAAAAACCGATATATGGGATTTGTCCGGCGTTGCCCCATGGCCAGAGGGGTAGCATATGCGGTGTTTGTGCTTCCCGTAATCTTTACGGTGGCGTTCAGTACCACGGTTCTGGCCGGGGCGCTGGACACCATGGACCGCGAGCTGAACATGTGGCCCGGCGGCTCCCACGAGTCGTCCCTGGCCGACGGCGGGATAACGATAATTGGACTGCACCGGGAGTACGTCGAGTCCGAGGCGATAGAGTTCCAAATAGACATCACCGGGGCCCAGTACGACTGCGGAACCTTGGACATACGGATGTACGACTCGGTTGGCGAGCTGGTGGAGGAGCGCTCGTACGAGTCGCAGTGCTTTGCGGTCGAATCCCTGCCGCTCCCACTGGAGGGATTCTCCACCGTGGCCGGCCCGCCGGGCAGCTATACGCTCACCATCACCATAAGCGCAGGTGAGGATCAGTCGCTGGCCAGCGCCGTCTTCACCGTCCAGTAGCAGGAGCGGACCTCTAGAAGAGTATGAGCCGCGGCGCCGCATCGGCTTCGTGGTAGGCGCGCTACGGGTCCGGTCGGACATACCATTCCAACCGGAAGACGCCCCTGCCATGCCGGCGCCCTAGTGATGGACGCCGCCAGGACTGCGCCGCAGGGCCGCCACATGGACATGTATGATAACCGCAGGGGCCGCTTCACGCGGCGCAAGATCTGCCTCGTACACGGACTCGAATGTCCGGTGGTCGGTATGCCTGCCAGCCGCCGTACATGAGGCCGCATTGCGGTCGGGCATCCGCCCTTGCGTCAGCAACACGATCAGGTCATACCATCTTAATGGTGTTTTGTCATATACCGTATAATTAATGTTAAACATGATTTTATCATGATATTCATAAATATTATTAAAAAGAGGTATATAAACCCAAATGACTTTATAAGGTGCCCTGAATCGACTTGTGAAGCTCGTGGCCGACGGTGATAAGTCCAAGGATGTGTTGTCCGACGCAGAGAAGGACAGTGTGGAGAAAGAGCTGAAACGGCTCAGACATATAAGGAATGTGCTGGATGTCAAGAGCCAAGGCAAAAAGGCGACCACACCAGACTCGGCAGCGGCCAAGGAGGCCACTCCCCCGAAGCCAACACCCGCTAAAACGCCCCCTGCTGCCGCGCCGCCTGAAAAGACGGAGGACCTGCTCGAGGCGCATACTGCAACCAACGAACCGGCCGAGGCGCAGTCCGGCTCGCCGGATTCGGAAGCCGGGCCGGCAAGGCCTCATACAGCCAAAGAGATCGACCATCGGCCTGAGCCCGCAGCACAGCCCGCCGGTGCCAAGGCAGGCAAGACCCCAAAGGCTTCCAAGGCGAGCAAACCGGGCAAGGCGACCCCCCAGACAAATCCGGAGGCGCAAGCCCCCGAGCCCCCCAAGAGTGCAGAGAAACCCGCAGCGGCGCCAGTACCCGACGAGCCCGAGAAACTGCCGGCTGGGAAGCCCGCACCCGCCAAAAAATCCAAGAAGACGCCGTCCCCGGTTAGAATTACAGCTAAAAAATCCGTCCGGATCAAGCCCGCAAAGCCCGGCGATGCCGAACCTGCCGACAAACCGCAGCCCGTGCAGGAGCCCAAGAAAATCCCGGTAAAAAAGCCCGCGCCAAAGAAAACAGCCGCAAAGCCCGGCGCCAAAAAAGCGAAAAAGACCAGCCTGATCAAATCCGCCAAGACGCCCAAGAAAAGAAAATCCGCCAGTAACGTGCCCAATACGCTGGAGGACGAGCTGGCCATACAGCTCACCTCCGAGGAGATCGACAGCTTTCAGATCGAGAAAGTGGACATGGAGAAGCTCACCCACAAGGTGTGCGACATCCTACTGAGGTGCGAGTCTGAGGGCATGCTCCAGGCTGACCTGTACAAAAAACTAAAGCTCAGTGCCAGAAACGGCGCCCGCCTCTCGCTGAAGCTGGAGAGCATGGAGATGGTAAACCGGGTAAAGCTGCTGGTGGACGAGAGGTGGACGTACAAGCTCATACTCAAGAAGACCCCCGTCAGCACCACGTCCCTGGAAAACGCCCCCTGCCTGGTGTGCCCCGTGGAGCAGAAATGCTCTGTGGACGGTGACATCAGTCCCAAGACGTGCATCCTGATAGAGGAGTGGGTTATAGCCGACCTGAAGCGCAGGCC
Source organism: Nitrosopumilaceae archaeon (assembly GCA_021296165.1). Taxonomy (GTDB): domain Archaea; phylum Thermoproteota; class Nitrososphaeria; order Nitrososphaerales; family Nitrosopumilaceae; genus VYCS01. Next base: position 3,906 of record JAGWAW010000020.1, read on the forward strand.
ATGAAGCTGCTCGATGCCCGCAGGGATCATTACCGGCGGCTGGCCCGGGAGCAGGGCTACCGCAGCCGGTCCGCCTATAAGCTGAAGGAGCTCAACAAGTCATACCGCATAATCGGGCCGGGCTTTTACGTGCTGGACTTGGGGTGCGCCCCCGGCGGCTGGACCCAGATCGCCGTGGGACTGGCTGGAAATCAGGGCCGCGTCATGGGCGTGGACGCCGCGTACGTGGAGGAGATACCCGGGGCCAGCCTGCTGCGAGCCAGCGTCGAGGACAAATTTCTTGTAGGCGACATAATGGACTATTTTGGCCGCCGTATCAATGCGGTAATATGCGACATGTCCCCGTCGGTGACCGGAAACTGGTCGGTGGATCACGCGCGGCAGATAGCCCTCAACTACTCGTGTTCAAAAGTCATGGACAAGGTGCTGACCTCCGGCGGCAACGCCGTATTCAAGGTGTTTGACGGCGACTACTCCGAGGAGTTCCGGCGGTACATGGACGGAAAGTTCTCCCGCACAAAGATCACCAAGCCGAAGGCCAGCCGCAAGCCCAGCAGCGAGCTATACCTTGTGTGCATGGGATTTCGCCGATGACACGATACGGCACACGTCTGCTGCGGGCGCGTCGGTCCTGAACCCGGTGGGCGAAAACGAGGTGGCCTCCGCCGAGAACCCCTCCCCGCGGAGACTCTCCAGCATGATACGCAGCGGTGGAGGCCCCGTCCCGGCCCGGGACGCCATCTCGTCCAGCGTGTAGAACGCGGCGGGCATGGCTGCCTCGCGGCGACATTTTTCCAGATATGGGGCGTATGCGCCACCGTTCTGCCCTGCATCCCGCAGGGCCATTTTGTCCACAAAGTCTGCATCAAACAGCGGCCCGGTCCACAGCGGCCCGGCCGCCTTCGTGTCGCCCCCGCACGATCCACACGTGCTGGCATATGCGTCTGATGCGCGGCGGCCGCCGCACCGGGCGCAGTGCACTATGTATCCCAGCCGGGGCGATCCTGGCTTCGGCAGCAGGTTTGCATATACGCGATAGTAGTGCATGTGGCTCTCCGCATATACCACAGATATCCCCATGCCGAGGCGGCCGGCCACCGCCGACATGCACCCGGCGACCAGCCGGACGGCCGTCTCTGCGCCGTACACCGTCCTGAGGGGAACGCCCCCGTATATCCGCCGGCATGCGGCGTCGTGCAGCCCGCCGAGCACCTGCAGATCCGTGGCCGTGACCGCCAGCATGCCCCCGTACTGTAGGGCGCGCAGGGCGCAGTCCAGGTATGATGCGGGGGATCCGAACGGATCCACATCCACCGCAGCCCCCCGCCCTCCCCGAACCGAGTGCTCCGAGAGGAACCTGCACGCCTCCATGGTGGAGAAGACGACCCGCTCCAGGCCGTTCAGGGCGGCCGACTGCCTGGCCATCCCCACGGCGTGGGGGTTGGAGTCGTTCAGGAACACCTCATCATATGACCCGGCCTCGGCGGCGACCCGGAGCCCCCGGGCCCCGACGCCGGCCATCGCATCCAGGTATGCGCCGGAGTGCTCCTCCGCATGCGCCCCGGCGGCCAGCACGGCCAGGTCCCGGGTGCGCCGGGCGCGGGGGTTGAAGAACGCCGGGCGCCGGGGCGGCACCACGCCGGACACCGACCCGGCCGGAACCACCAGCCGGGTGTTCCCCTCCACTATGCGCACCGCATCCACAGGAGCGGGTTCCAGAGACCATTTAATACGTGTGGGGCCGACCCGCTCATGTGATAGTCTGCGGAATAGACGAGGCCGGCAGGGGTTCCTTCGTGGGCCCGATGGCCATAGCCGGCGTGGCCGTGGACGAGCGGAACCTGGGCAAGCTGCGGGAGGCCGGCGTCCGCGACTCCAAGACGCTCTCGCCGCGGGCCCGCGAGCGCCTGTACCATATCATACTGGAGAACTCTGTGGCGCACACGGTGAAGCGCGTACGCCCCCGCACCATCGACAACAGCGTGGTCCTTCACGGCCTGTCGGATCTGGAGATCGACAGGATGGCATGCATCATACGCGACGTGCGGGCCGACGCATACTACGTGGACTCCTGCTACGCGGACGCCGACCTCTTCGGGAGAAGGCTGGCGGAGGCCTCCGGCATCCCCCGCGTACGGGCCCGTACCAAGGCCGAGTCGCGATACACGGTGGTGGCGGCCGCCTCCATACTGGCCAAGGTCGCCCGGGACCGCTCCGTCTCGCGCATACGCCGGCACCACCCGGTGGGAAGCGGCTATCCGGGAGATACAAAGACCGCCTCATATGTCCGGGGGATATACCGCTCCACCGGCGCCTTCCCCGGCTTTGCCCGGCGGAGCTGGTACACCGCCTGCCGCATAGCCGGCGACGAGCGCCTACGCGTCGCCGTATGAGGCTAGTATCATGGCATGATCCTTGTGGTACGGCATCAGGTTCTCGGTCCGCACCACCTCAAATTCGCTTAACTTGGACTCCTCGCGCCGGAATATTGCACGGGGGCTGCTCGCCACGTCGATGCTGCGGGCCTTCACCACCAGAATCAGGTGCCCCCCGCGCCTCAGGTACCTGTTGCAGTTCTCTATGGCTATCGAGGTCTGGTCCGGCTGCGCTATGTCACAATACACCACATCCACCTTCCCGAACACCGAAAAGTACTCCGACGGCCGCCGGGCGTCCTGCAGGACGGGTATCACGTTCCTGCGGTGCTGGGCGACCCTCTCCAGCATATCCCGGGCCACCCTGCTGGTGTGCTCCACCGCGAAGACCACCCCGCCGCTCCCCACAATGTCGGAGACATGGCTCACCGTGGTGCCGGTGGAGGCCCCCAGATACAGCACCTGCTTCCCGTACGAGACGGGCATCTCCATGCCGTTCATTATGGCCGAGGCCATCTTGCTCCGGTACGGATCCCACAGGCGGTACTGGACGCCCTTGCGCTCCACCAGCCGCTCCTTGTACACCTGTATGCCCGGCGCCAGGTTTACGGTGGCAAGCCTGCTCTCGCCCTCGTACTTTAGCCAGGTATAGTCGCTCAAGCCCTCTTTGCGTACCGGCCCTTCTTGGCGCCGCGTGACTTGCCCCCGGTGCGGCCCGTGGAGTCAGGGGCATCGAGACGGCCAGCTCCATCCTTCTTGGCGCCGCGTGACTTGCCCCCGGTGCGGCGGCTGGGGGAACGATCCTTGCCGGCGCCGCGGCCTCTGGCCTGGCGGTCCTTGCCGGCGCCGCGACCCCGTCCGGGGCCCCTCCTGTCCCCCCGCTCCTGCCGCGCCGGGTGCTCGACGCGCTCCGGGCGCGGGGGCGGCTGGGGGTATTTTTCGCCGATCTCCCCAACCCGCACGTTAAGCTTCTCTAGGAGCGTCTGGTTCAGCACAGGCTCGTGCATGTCCATGCGGGCGGCAATGGCCGCCTTGGAGGCTACCGCCCGGGCGATCTTGCCCCTCTGCCAGCGGGGAGCCCTGTGCACCAAGGCGTGCTGGAATATCAGGCCGTGCTTGGGCGGCTGCGAGCCGGTCTTTATGGAACGGAAGAGGGCCTTCTCGGCCCCCAGCACCTGGATTGTGCTGGCGGCCATGAGGGCGAGCTTCCGCAGGCTGCCGGCCCTAGCCAGCAGGCGGGCCCCCACCCCGGCCCCCAGTATGGCAGATAGGTTTGGGGCCGCCAGGGCCATCTGCGCCTCCACATGCTCCTCCAGATCCCGGCGGGCCTGGTACAGGTCCAGAACCTGCCTGGCCATCCCCTGTATCATGTTCAGGTTCTCGTCGGAGATCTCGCCGCCGCGGCTGGTCTTGGCCACCAGGCCCAGCATGTCGGCCTTGGCGTCCGGAAAGCCCGCCTCTAGAAAGGTGGACTTGTCCATCCCGTCGCGCCGCCCGGCCAGGGCCACCCGGCAGTAGCCGCCCATCCCGTCCACTATATTCTCCAACTCGGGAAAGTGCAGTCCGTACCATTCCCGGAGCCGGCCAAACATGGCGTTGGTCATGCGCTCTACGTCATCCAAGGAGTTGACGGCCTGTATTATGTGCAGATCCTGCGTTCCGGACACCTCGGCCACCCTAGATGAGGAGAGCTCCAGCGCAAACTCGCGGAGCTTTCCCAAGGCGTCGTGCTCATTGGACGCAAAGCCCCCCCTCACCAGGACGGCCGGCTTTTCGTCCTGGACGGACATGATCTCCGACTCCTCCATCATCCTGGCGTCCACCGAGTGGCCCCTCAGGATGGAGAGCAGTCCGTGATCGTTTACCACTGCCTCCCCGGCCGACAGCGCATCTGCCAGCTGAGCCAGCGGAGCGGAGCCGGACTTTACCGCCAGATACTCGGCGGCGCGGCGGGAGAACGGAAACGACCTGATATGCCGGCCATCCTCGCCCACCATGATGCCCATCTCCGTCAACACCACCGAGTACATGGGCATGGTGGAATAGTTATTCCCTTTAAAATCTAGGGATTGGTAATCGGCAGATCCCGGCGCGTAGCCGGATCCGCCAGCGAGCATGCGGCATATGTACGCAGACAGGATGGGCGCACTTGCGTATCCGGATCCCATTTCCCGGAGGACAGCGATGCGCATTTTGGTATAGTTTCACGGGCGGCACTGCCCCTCAGGTACGATCCAAGCCATCTCCCCGCCAAATCCCCCCGGGGCCCATACCCGCGTGCAGCTGGGGCGCCGGAAAGAGACGCCGGCAAGGCTTGTGCGCATATATCCAAACCGTGCGCGGCCCGGCGAGTCCGGCTATCGCCCGGGCGCGATGCGGCCCAGATAATCCAGTATCAGCCGGACTCCAAAGCCGGTGGCGCCCGGCGGGTTGTACGGCCGCTTCTTTGAGGCCGGCTGCATCCATGCAGTGCCGGCGATATCCAGGTGGAGCCACGGGGTGTCCTTTATGGCGCTCTTCAGGAACGCGGCGGCGGCTATGGTTCCGGCCGCCCGCCCGGTCCCCAGGTTCTTGATGTCGGCCACCTTGGACTTTATCATGTCCATGTAGTCCTCGTCCAGGGGCAGGCGCCACACCCGCTCGGCCGTCCGGTCTGCCGACAGCAAGACCGAAGCGGCCATGTCGTCGCTGTCAGACACCATTCCGGCCACGTTGCACCCCAGAGCTACGATGCAGGCGCCGGTCAGCGTGGCAAAGTCGATTATGCACCGGGGCGAGAACCGCTCCTCCACATAGGACAGGGCGTCGGCCAGTATCAGCCTCCCCTCGGCATCCGTGTTGAGTATCTCGGCGGTCTTTCCCCCGTACAGCCTCACTATGTCGCCGGGCCGGTACGAGCCCCCTCCGGGCATGTTCTCCACCGAGGGTATCACGCCCACGATGTTCAGCGGCAGGCCAACCTCGGCCGCCGCCCGCATTATGCCCAGCACCGTGCAGCCCCCGCACTTGTCGAACTTCATCTCATCCATCTTCTCGCCGGGCTTGAGGGATATGCCCCCCGTGTCGAAGGTCACCGCCTTTCCCACCAGTGCCACCGGCGGGCCCTCGCCTCCGCCGTACTCCATCACTATGAGTCGGGGCGGGTTGTCGCTGCCCTTGCCCACCGCCATTATACCGCCGAACCCCCCCTCGGACAGCTGGGCAGCCGAGAGTACAGTACATTTGATGCGCTTCTCATCTGCCATCCCCCTTGCCACGTCCGCAAGCCCCGCCGGCGGGCACTCGTTGGGCGGCATGTTGGCCACGTCCCGGGCAAACCGCACCCCGTCGGACACGGCCCCTGCCCTGGCCACCGCCCCGGCCACATCGGCCCCGCACACCACCGTCAGGTCCGGCTCGGCCTCGGCCTTTTTGGAGCGGTACGCGTCAAAGTCATACAGGGCCAGCGAGCACCCCTCCGTTATCTGACCCGCCGCGTCCCCGGGATCCACCCCGCTCACGTCGGGGCACACGACGGCGAATCTGGCGACTCCCAGCTCTTGGGCCCTCTTGGATATGGCGCCGGCGACGTGGCGTATGGTGTCGGCCGTGATCTTGGAGCCTGGCCCCAGCCCGGCGATCAACATGCGCGGGGGACTCCCGCCCGGGTTGGCCACTGCAGTGGTCTTGGCGAACCTGCCCCTCAGATCCCCCAGCGACTGGCGCACCGCCGGGGCCAGGGCGTGATCCTCCCCAAGCCCGGACACCCCCGTCGACTCCTCGGTCACCATCCAGCACAGCAGGTCAGTCTCCACGGCCAGCGGATCCGCCGACGACACGTCCACGTTCATGCCTCGCCCCCCGCCGCCCAATTATTTAGAGTAAGCGGAGGGTGCGCCAGCATATCATGTGGGAACAGGCGGTCAAATCTACCCGAGACGGCCGCCGGGTTGGCAGCGGAGACCCGCCCGCGCATCGGCTTCAATCGACATGAGGCCGCAGGCGTACCCTCACCCCACCGGTGCACGACCAGCCCCGGGCTGGCGGTCCACAAAACGATACACTTCCCGGGCAGGCGGCACGACTTGGTGGCGTGCAAGATGAGATGGCCGGCGCTCCCGGGCAACCCCCCGTGCGGGGACGCCTGGGGCAGGGAGTGCTCACCTGCAACCGCTTGCACCACCATACCGACACGGCGTACGCCGCCATGCGCAATGGGGTTTCGGGGGCCGGATGGCACACTCCGGCCAGGCGCAAACCGGGCAAGGACCCTACCCGGACCGGCGGGAATACAGCAAGGCCCGCTCCAGAATCTGCACACCACACCGGAATGTCAGAGTATCAAGATCTTCCACACCATAAAGGACCGGTACGGGAACCGGCTGGAAGGGTGTATCCACACCGCGACGCCGTCTGCGGGGCGGTCAACCAAGCCACCCTAATGATGCGGGTCCCTCTGGGCGGTCCCGGCGGGCCGTGGGCGGAGGCCACGCGGTTTCTAGATCACGTCCCGGCACGCCCTGCCCAAGTGCACCCCCCAAGGCTCCCGCTCATCCGGTGCGCTTGGAGAACGATAGCGCGGACTGCTCAAACCCCAGATCCCGGTAGAACCGGTGGGAGTCGGTCCGCCGATTACCCGACTCGAGGCGCATCCTGTGGCATCCATTCTCCGCGGCAATCTTGACGCAGCGCCCGACCAGCGCCTTCCCTAGGCCACGGCGCCTGTATTGGCTGCTCACCACCAGCTCGGGCACATACAGCTCGCGCGTGACATGGTTTAGGCGCGGCAGCAGCACGACCGACGCCATGCCGACAACCCTGCCGCCAACCAGTGCGACCAAGACACGCTTGTCCCCGTCTACAATGTACCCCTCCACCATTCGTTCAAACTCCTCCGCCTCGGACCGGCCGGCGGGCCCGGGCCTACCCAGATCCCCGAGCAATCCCAGCACGGCAGGAACATCATCCGGCGACGCCTCCCTGACTATGAAGCCATCCACGACGGTAGGATCGCCCGCACCGCCCCTATAAACGGCGTTCGGAATGGGAACTCTGTCTACTAGATCTCCCCACACACTGGCTAAACTTTGACTGGGCGGCGGCATGCCCGTCATGCCGTCTGGAATGCACCCCCACTCCGGCATTCTGGGCTGTAACACCTTGGCGACCTGAAGCAAACTGTAACAAAAGTGACTCGGAGTGGAAACGCAGGTCTGGCTCGATCAAGCGTGCGGAGTGGAAACCTAGGTAGGTTGTTACAGAGTGGAAACTATGGTAAGCGACCACGGTTTCCACTCCGGGATCTATCTGTCACAGGCGCTACCAATGTTACAGCCCGCTCTGGCTACAACACCACTACCCTTCTCTCATGAAGGACTGTATTTCATTCCTGCAGGTTTCCACCGTCTTGTCAGTGATGTAGTAATAGTAGTTTATTTCGTCCCAAAGGCAGTCCCGGTATATCTGGTGAATGTGGTCTGTCAGGGTTTGTGTGTAGGTGTACTCGGAGAGAGCGATAGTCTGGTTTACGACGGCGAGTATCTCCCGCAGGTTGTCCGCCCGGAACCGTCCCATCTGATCTCCCACATTGTTAGAGCATGCCATGTATTGGGAGATGGCCGTGTGGTTGTTGTCAATGGCCAGGCTCTCGCAGTGCTCCTCCTGCGGTTTGATGATGGCCTCCTGTTCCGGGGTCAGATTCGTAAACATCAGCAGACGTTCTGTTTCGTTCATCTTTAGCAGACCATCCAGAAAGCCTTTCGATACGTGGATCTGAGCGGGTTGATTGATTTGCGGAAGTGTGGCGGCCACAGTGACTGCTATCGCGATAGATAGCACGCCACCAATAACCACTATCTTCATGACAGCGCCGCCCATTTCATCATGATACAGACAACGGCATTCACCACGTTAAAAAGCGTCGGGGAGGGCCCGCCGGCATGGAGTCGGTGAACTTTGCCCTGCTGGGTGGGGATGATATCGCGTCTACCCTGGGCAAGAGTGGCACCCGGACGGACCTGGCGCTGTACGACCGGAAGGAGTCGGGCACCATCAGGACGTGGGTCGTGCCGGCGGGGTTCCCCGAGAAGATACAGCCGCTGTTCCAGGCGGTCAACTTGGGCGAATACGCCATACTGCACGTCGGTACGCTGGACAGGTTCGCCGGAGAGCAGATACTGGCGCTGGACTACATGGGCGTGACCGGCGGGATACTGAGCCACTCCAGTATGGTGGACCACGACTCGCTAATACGGGCCGTGCGCGGCACCGCCGTGGAGGGGTACGAGTTCGTGGAGCCATCAGGCCTGCGGGAGGCCACCTCCGGGTTCGCCCCGGCCCGCCGGGACGGAGACCCCCGGGTGGTGATCGACCACTGCTTTGACGTCAAGGGAGCGGGGACCATAGCCCTGGGCAAGGTCGTCTCCGGCACCATATCCAAGCACGACTGCATGGTTCTGGCCCCCTCGGGCATAGACGTGAACATCAAGTCCATACAGATGCACGACAACCCGGTGGACGAGGCGCGCTCGCCGGCCAGAGTGGGGCTGGCCCTGAAAGGTGTGAAGCCGCAGGATGTCTCCCGCGGGGACCTGCTGTGCGCGACCGGCTCCGCTCCCCCCGCAACCGCGGAGGTGCGGCTGGACCTTGCAAAGACCCCGTTCTACAAGGGGGAGCCATCCCCCAACCAGATGTGCATGCTAAGCGTGGGCCTGCAGATGGTGCCGGCCAAATTCGCCTCGGTGGATCCGGTCGTCCTTGCCCTGGACAGGCCGGCGGCGTGCTCGCCGGGCGAGAGGTGCGCCGTTCTGAAGCCGGACTCGCCGGGCGTGCGCATAATGGGCGGCGGCCGCATACTGGAATAAGCGACGGCCCGTACATACTCAACCCCCCTGCTAATTTTAGATGCGCTATACAGGTTGATGCCACACATTGCCATATATTGCCAATTGACACCGTTTCGCGCCGTTAGCAAGGCCGATATGCTCGCATCACATCAAAATCAGGCCTAGATCGGGGGGGTTGAGTGTGTACAATATGGAGCCCCGCACAGCCCCGCTCCATGAGAAAGGCCGTCCCCATAGCTATAGGCGTGGTGGTGGCGGCTGTAGTGGCCACATACGCCCTGAGCCCGTTCTTCATGGAGTCGGAGATATACGAGGAGATGCCCGAGACCGTATTGGCGGCGCCGGGCAGCGGCATCACCACGTATGGCGGCACCTTCGTGGGGGTGGACGACGGCATACACAACGCGGAGGGCTCGGCGCGCGCCCTGCCCCAGGGCGACGGAAGCTACGTGCTCCGCCTGGAGGACTTCTATTCCACGCCGGGTCCGGACCTGTACGTGTACCTCTCCACCGACAAGGGAATAGACGACCACGTCAACCTGGGAAGCCTGAAGGCAAACCGGGGCGACCAGAACTACCAGATACCCCCTGAAACGGACCTGGAGAAGTACGACCACGTGCTGGTTTGGTGCAGGCCTTTCGGAGTACTGTTTGGCAGCGCCCAGATACAGCCCCTGCAGTAAGCCCCCCGTATAGAACAGGGCACGGCGCGCATGCCCGTTCGTCGAGGCGGGCCTGCCGCCGCTCCCCCGGTTCCTCCCGCAAAGACGGGTGATTGATCCAAATACCTCAAATCTGACCCCCAAAAGCCTATCCAGACAGGTGTATG
>JAGWAW010000175.1:0-2519 GCA_021296165.1 Nitrosopumilaceae archaeon
CCTTTCGGTCCCTAGCGGGCCTTGGCAGCGGGTGTGGGTTCATGATCATATTGTCGCAGATTTTTGGACAAGGCCGGCGGCGCGGCATACCGGGGCCGTGCACACCCGCCATTCCATAAATGTGGCAGTCCAGTACGCACCAGACACCTCTAGCATGGCCCGCCCGGTTACCCCCGAAGACCACCGATTGCCACCATTCCGATGACCGTGCGGCCTAGTCGCAGCCACCGGGGATGGATATTTAGTGAGGCGCCCGGGCACTCCCGCCGGACTTGTAGCACAGCCTGGATAGTGCAGGTGATTCCGGATCATCAGGTCGGGGGATCGAAGCCCTCCGAGTCCTTTACCATACCATGCCGGACGGGGGCGCGCCTAGACGTCGAACTCGGCGCGGCACTTGTCGCACTTGCACTTTTCGCTGCCCGGCTTTCCCAGCAAGAATATCTTGCCTATGGTGCGGCAGTGCGGACAGCGCCCGATGGTGGAGTTCCTCGGCGTGGTCCGGATTACCTTCTGGGTCTTTCGGCGTCCCATGAATATGGTACCCGGCAGGCGGGTATTAAACGAAGCGCGGGGAGGGGGATTCGAACCCCCGAGTCATTTCTGACATGGGATTAGCAATCCCACGCCCTACCGGGCTAGGCGATCCCCGCATGTGGTTGGGCCGCCTGGTCCGCATAAAAGTCGTATGGGTATCGCCACAGTATGGGCCGCTCCAGACGGGCCGGAGGCGGCCCCTACCGGCCGTCGGCGGCCGGCCGCTTTTTGCTGTTCCTGTCCACGTCCGCGTCCGGGGAGTCGAGCCGGGAGTAGTCCCGCACTATGTCCGAGAGCGGCATACGCCTGCCCCCCACTATCTTGAGGTCCACCTCGGCCTCCCCGCCGCGTATGGTGATTATGTTGTAGGTGTTCTCGAAGAGACCCCGGGGCCGCTCCGAGGTGGCCGTGCCGGCGTTTACTACCTTCAGCTTCCCAAAGTCCCACACCCACGGGCGGTGGTTGTGCCCGCACAGCACTAACTTCACCCCCGAGTCCAGGATGGTCCGGAGCACATCGCCGGCGTCGCGCACCGTCTGATGGTCCGAGCCGGTGTCGGGCACGTCCACCAAGTGGTGGTGCATGGCGACCAGTATGAGGCGGCCGGCGTACTTGCGGAGCGTATTCTCCAGCCACAGGTTCTGCCGGTATCCCACCTCGCCTTCGTTGCGGTCGGGGCGGGCGGTGCCGATGGTGGCCAGCACCACCCCCTCCCCCAGATCGCTTATGCTAGGCGAGGAGAAGTACTTTCGAAACAGCAGGTATCCGGTGTTGCGGTAGTCGTGGTTGCCGCTGACGGCGATCATCCTCTTGGTACGGATGGTGGAGAGCAGCTCCGAGCACCGCTGGTACTCGCGCCGTATCCCCTCGTTGGTCAGATCCCCGGTCATCACCACCACGTCGGGCCGCAGTTCGTTGACCTCGGCGGCCATCTGGCGGAACTGCGACTCGATGAACTGGGAACCCACATGCAGGTCCGATATCTGCACTATTATCATGGATAGTCCCACGGGCCGGGCGGTTATAACGTGTGGGTATATGAAACATATACGGCGGAGAGCCGTTCGGTGCGCACCAAACCCGGCCGTCAAGGAATAAATTACAATGTCCGGCGGCGGCGCCATGGGCAGGAAGGCGGCGGTAATACGGGGCGACGGCATAGGGCCCGAGGTGGTCGACCACATGTTGCGGGTGCTACAGGCGTGCAACATGCAGTCTGAGATCATACTGTGCGAGGCCGGCTCCGAGCAGTGGGACCGCAGCGGCCGCCGGGACGACTCGTACATACCCCCCGCCACAATGGAGACGCTGGCCGAGTGCGACGCCTGCTTCAAGGGCCCCACCTCCACCATTCCGGTCCCGGGCACCCCACGGAGCGTGGCAGTCACGCTGCGCCAAAAGTTCGACCTGTACGCCAACATCCGCCCCACCAAGACGTATGCGCGCCTGTCACCCGACCGGCCCCTCGACTGCGTCTGCTTCCGGGAGGCCACCGAGGGGCTGTACACCGGGGTGGAGGCCGAGATCACGCCGGACGCGGCCATCGCCGTCCGCAAGATAACCCGCCGGGGGTCCAGGAGGCTTCTGGACGCCGCCGTCCGGTGGGCGCAAGACCGCAACATGAAGAAGATGTTCTGCATAACCAAAAGAAACATACTCAAGCGGACCGACGGGATATTCTGGGAGGAGGCGCAGGCCGCCACGAACGGCACCGGCATCAAGCTCTCCGAGATATACATAGACAACATGGCACAGCAGCTGATCATCGACACGTGCAGGTTTGACGGGTCGGTGCTGGTCAGCACCAACCTCTTCATGGACATAATATCGGAGCTGGCGTCGGCCCTGGTGGGCTCCATCGGCCTCATATACTCGGCCAACATGGGGGACGGCTACGCCATGTTCGAGGCGGCCCACGGCAGCGCCCCCCAGTTCGCCGGGCAGGACAAGGTCAACCCCACCGCCACCATCCTCTCGGGGGC
>JAGWAW010000175.1:2759-3355 GCA_021296165.1 Nitrosopumilaceae archaeon
CCAGCTCCGCGTGCCGGGACAGCGACGACACCACCATGCCCATCTCCCCTCCGGGGGCCAGCAGCGGCGCGGCCGAGCGCAGGAACCGGGCAGGCACGACCACTCCCCCGGGTCCCCCGTCGGTGTCCGGGAACGATATGTCCTCGGTGTCCAGGTACGGCGGGTTGCTCACTATGACGTCGAACGGGCCGCGCAGGGCGTCGGCGGCGTCGCAGCAGACGCGGTTCTGAGCCGGATAGGTCTGGTTTCTGAGTATGCAGTGGTCTATGTCGGTGCCCACCACTACCTCGAAGCTCCGCTCCAGCAGGCGCGTCACGTACCCCGAACCGCTGCCTATGTCCAGCGCCGCCCTCCCCGACAGCCCCTCCACATAGTCGCACAGCAGGAACGTGTCCTCGGCGGGCTCGTACTCCCTACATGGACTCGGCAATCTCCATCACCTCGCCGCTGTCCATATCATCCAGGCGCCGGGCGCCCCGGGGCGTGTGCAGCACCTTGCGGCGCCTCGAGAAGATCAGGTGCAGGTTGCGTATCGTGTCCGGCGGCACGGTGCGCCGCTTCCGGAACCGCACGACCCTCGAGTCCACCCTGGGAGG
>JAGWAW010000175.1:3704-4191 GCA_021296165.1 Nitrosopumilaceae archaeon
CCGGTGCCCACCTCCAGCACCGTGTCCCCCCCGCGTATGTCCGCCGCCCCGACTACGCGGGAGGCCACCGCCTTGGACACCAGAAAGTGCTGGCCATACCGCCGCCGGCGCCTCATCCCCGGACGAACAGCCGGGTCCCGGTCCGCCCCTCCATCTCGTCGCGTATCCTCTGGACCAGGTTCTCGGCGGGGTCACGCCAGCCGGTCCGCTCCTCTATATCCGCATAGCCGGTGAAGGGGCGCGCCTCGCGCTCGCTCAGTATAACCTTCAGCAGCGCCCTCCCCACCCCGGGCAGCATGCCGATGGAGTGCACCTGCGTGTTCACGAGGCCGGCCGTATTCAGATACTTTACGAACCGGGACTCGCAGGATTCCACCACTCCCTCTATTGCCCGGGGCACCTCCTGGATGGCCGTCGTCGATATCCTGGTGTAGTCCAGCCTGCCCAGCACCGCCTGCATGCGCCCGTCCACGTCCACGCGCTCGCC
>JAGWAW010000176.1 GCA_021296165.1 Nitrosopumilaceae archaeon
TTGGCGGGTTTGGGACATACGTAAAGGGGTTAATTTCAGTGATTTATACGAGATAATTCAATTGTGAATATTCCCCCTAATACCGTCCCCTGATTTAACACCCTGCCTGTGTGGGTGTCTAATAAATGACCAGCCGTCGGCATTTTTGGTCGATGGAATGTCATGTCTTTCAAGGCCAGTCAAGCGGTATGTCTCTGGCTGTCCGGCAATATGGGTGTGGGGTGGGTGTCTGTGTAGTCTGAGCGCATACGAATTGTACCCGCCGTTGGCTGCTCGCGCCAAGGACAGGATGCTGTACCGCGCCCGACATGTCGGCATTTTTTGACGATACGAGTATCCGCGCCACTGGACTATCTGTAACCGCTCCGGCGTGCGGGTGCCGTAGGCAGGGCTTCAAGGCTGGCCGCGCATGATTTTTTTGTATTGTCACTTCTGGAATTTAGGGGAATGATGACCGGCCCCGAAATTCCACATTACGTGGCAGATGCACATGGCCGCGTCCCTGAGCAGGTCCACCCTGGCAAACTCGTTGGGAGAGTGTATGCGCGAAAAGACATGCGTGCATCCCACAGCGACGCACGGGGCCCCGAGGTATTCTGCAAATTGGGCCATGGGCCCCGTCCCGGCGCTTGATATGTTCAGGATGTGTCCCCCAAACACCGCGTCGGCGGCGGCCTTGACATCGGCCACAAACGGGGCAGACGGATCGGTCCTGGCGGCCGCCTCCACATGGAATATCCTCACCTCGATGTCGCCGAATCCCCCGTCGTGCAGGTGGCTTCTCAGTCGCTCCACCTGCTTTTTGGAATCCATGTTCGGAACAAGCCTGAAATCCAGCTTTGCGATGGCGCCCGCCGGAAGTATGGTCTTTGTCCCCTCTCCGGCATATCCGGAGGAGAGCCCCGCAATGTTGCAGGTGGCGCCAGCCGCCAGCGCCTTTTTTGCCTCCAGCCCGCCTGTATCTCCCACAAATGACACAATGCCGTACTCCGTCTTGAAGGAGTCCTCGTCAAAGCGTTCCTTGTCCAGCAGTTTGAGCTCATCATCAGATAGGGGGGCGGCCTCCTCGTACCAGTCTTTTATGAGAATTGTTCCGTCCGCCGAGCGCATCGATGAGATTGCCTCTACCAGTCGCCATGCAGGATTTTCTATCAGCACGGCCAGGCTGGAGTGCGCGTCACGGGCGGGGCCCGACGCGCGGAGCTCCGCAAACAGCAGCCCCTTCATGCCCAAGCTTATGATGGGCATGTCCGAGGCGTCCACATACCCGAACTCCCAGATGACGCCGTCACACGAGAACTTTTTCTGGTATCTGGACAGATATGCGCCCATGTGCTCGCTTCCGGTCTCCTCCTCGCCCTCTACCACGAACTTTACGTTGCACGGCACGTCCCCGGTCTCCTCCAAACATGCCTTGACAGCCCACACCCGCGTGACCAACTCGCCCTTATCGTCGGCCGCCCCGCGTCCAAACACGCTGCCGTCCTTCACTATTCCAGCAAACGGCGGCTCATCCCATAGACTGGCATCTCCGGCAGGCTGCACGTCGTAGTGGTTGTAAAACAGTATGGTCTTTTCGGGGTTTGCCTTTGAGCGCACCTCGCCGTATACTACTGGCGCCGCCCCGCCGCCGAGCCGGAGGATCTCCGCAGGTATACCGCATCTCTCCAGCATGCCACGAACCAGACGGGCGCACTCCTCTATTCCCTCGCCCGTGGCCGAGACGCTCGGCTGCCTGACAAGCTCCTGCAAACCCAAGACCATCCCGTCCATATCCGAGTCCACCCGGGCAAGTACCCTGTTCTGGTTAGTCATGCGCACGCCACTCCATCTGGACGACTTGCCCCATAGTCTGGCGCAGTGGCCCCCGAGCACCACATGCAACGGTATCGTCCTGAATATGGCGTCGCCATTCCACGTCATGTCCGGCGTGGAGTGGACCTGCGTGAATATAGGCTTTTTTGCACCTCAATGCGCGTACCAGAAAAATATGGGAAATAAACCCTTGCTGAATCCGCACGCCGGCAAAACTTCATGAAGACGACCGCGCGGCAACGGCTCCGGTGATGTCCGGCGTTTAATCCAACATCAAAATACACCGGCGTTTTTCCATAAATTAGATAAGATCGTAACTATCGCCGATGTAAAAATAGTTTATCCCACGAGCACTCTCCATGCCGTTAGCATTGACGCGCCTGCCGGATACCGTATAAAGCGCGCCATCCATGTGGAATGCCCGGATCATCGGCTCTTGCGGGAGGGACTTGGCATTATGGAATATTCCACCACATTCCACATGACTGCCGGCGGCGGGTTCTGTTGCAAAGTCGGTTGATGGTGTCATCCCCCACCCCACACAACTTTTCCGTCCACCAGGATGGTAACACCATCAGTCATGAGGTCCGCGGGACAGACAGTTAGATCCGCGAACCGCCTGGCTTCGTCCGGAAGGGCCCGAACCTCGGGCCCGTACCTTGCTGCGGCAGTTGTCAGCCGCACGTTATCCGATGCG